>CAYJBI010000011.1:0-21540 GCA_964368345.1 uncultured Mariniplasma sp.
ATATCTTTTTCTATCGTTATTTTTTCATTATGCCAAATACCTTCATGAATCACTAGTTTTGTTCTTCCCCAAGGTTCATCATTGATTTTGATTATATTATCTTTTGGAATAACTTCTAAGTTAAACGTATCTTTTTGAATGTATTTTTTTCTATTTGTAAATACATAATGGTTTTGAGATTGGTGACATAACAAACTGACAATGACTGTATGGGCATTTCTTTTAACTTGATATTTGACATGATCTTCGATGTCAAAAGTCAAAGAAAAATCATCAGAGCAATCAAGATAATAATGTGTTTTTCTTGAATCAAATGTATCTAATAGCGCCTGATTTAAATAAACACTTTTTAGTATAGGCCGTGGGAAAACAGGTATCTTTTGATCAATCGTTTCTTTGATTTGTTTTCTATACGTATAAGAATTTAACAAGAATGAAATAATACGAACTGCTGCTTGTTGTATCTCACTTTTCTTCAAAGATGATTGCCTAATTGATTCTAAGGTATTATCATTTAATGAATTTGATTTAGAATCAAGAACAACCATATATAAATCACCTTGTGCTTTAATCATCGCTTTTGTGTTTTCTCTTGATCCATTTTCTTGATCATCATTCATTTTAGCCCACCAATCCGTCATGATGATGCCTTTAAATCCCCATTCTTTACGTATAATACCAGAAATCATGTCATAATGACCTGCAGCCCATGTGCCATTGATCGGATTATACGAAGTCATCAATGCTTTTGCTTCTGCTTTTTTAACTGCTATTTCATATCCTTTTAAGTAGATTTCTCGAATAGCACGTTCACTTGCAATACTATTTGCATCAAAACGTCTATATTCTTGATTATTAAGTGCAATATGTTTTATGGTTCCTGTAACTCCTGCTTTTTGTAAACCATTTACAATCGCTGCACCAATATATCCAGTTAATATAGGGTCTTCTGAAAAATATTCAAAGTTTCTTCCACATAAAGGATACCTGTGGATATTCATACCAGGTCCAAGTAATACTTCAATGTCATAGCCAATCATTTCTAATCCAATACCATAATAAAGAGCTTCACATAGTTCAACATTCATCGTTGATGCTAATAATGTTCCATTAGGCATTGAAGTTGCTTGCATACCTGAATCCATACGAATTCCTGATGGACCATCAGAACAACATACAATGGGGATTCCATATTTTTTCAAATCCTCTGTAACCCCTCCAAAAGCACTTGCTGTTCCAGGTGTTACTTTAGGTGAAGACATACCTTCACCTCTTATGATTTGAGCTAATTCTTCTAAACTGAATTGTGAGACAAATGCTTCAATAGTTTCTTTTTCTTGATAAACATCATGAAATGTTATAGTTCGTTTAACTTCTTTTAATTCTTTAATTTTATTTTTATTTATTTTTGAAGAAATATCATAACTTCGAAGAGGGACATCTTCATAAGATACAAGAATTTGATCATCTTCTAAGTGTGGTTTAATACGTTTAAATGGCTTAACAGGACGCACATTTTCTTCACACTTCATGATTTGTCTTGTCTCTATTACTTCATACAATACATCTGCAAACACTGTTTGAGAATCGCTAGAAAGTTCAATGATATATTTTCCTTGTTCTAAAACGTAGCTTGAAGGATATCCAGTTAAACCCATTTCATCATAGGATGAAAAATCATAAGGATCAAAATTTAAACTAAGAACTTCTGCTTCACCTGGTTTTAAAACACCGGTTTTAGCAAACTGAACTAACACTTTTTTAGGTTTTCCTAATAATCCTTGAGGTTGAGATACATATACTTGAACAACCTCTTTACCTGCATACTTCCCTTCGTTTTTCACCTTAACAGTCATTGAAATCGTCTCTTCAAGATTCACTTGGATCACATGGTAATTAAACGTTGTATAGGATAGGCCAAAACCGAATGGATAGCGAACAGCACTTTCATGAAATGTTGAAAAATAACGATACCCTACATAAATATCTTCTTCATAAATCGATTCTTCATGACCCCCAAAGGTTTTATAAGACGGATAGTCGCTCAGTTGATACGCTATTGTGTCTGGTAATTTCCCACTTGGAGATACTAAATTTGTTAATACATCCACACAAGCTCTTGCACCTTCTTGTCCTCCATGCCATACGTATAATACCGATGAAATAACGTATTTATCCATAAATGACATGTCAATGACATTCCCAGTGTTTAATACAACAACAACTTTATCAAATTGTGATGTTACTTTTTGTAACATCAATTCTTCACCTTTAGATAAACGATAAGAACCTTCAGTATCAGAATTATCTCGATCTTCACCTGCGGTTCTACCGATAATAACAATCGCAACCTCTGATAGTTTTCTCGCATCAATTACCATTTCGTCTGTTAATGGCATTTCTACTTGACTCCATGGTTCACTTGCCCATAGTCCTGAACCTGCATTAAAAGGATTTTCTTTTTCAAATTGTCGATATATTTCAAGTAATTCTGTGTTAACTTTAACAAATGGACTTTCTAGAAAAGCATCAATCATTGAAATCACTTCATCAACGTTGACTAATCCTCCTGAACCAGTTCCACTTTTGTAGTAGTTATGTTGAATGCGACCAAAAACAGAAATCGTTTGATCAACTAATGGTAAGACTTCGTTTTCATTTTTTAAAAGGACAATACCTTCGCTAGCTGCTAATCTTGATAAGTCTTTAAGCCCAATCACTGGCTTCTTTTCTCCACTTTGTAGAATACTTAAGTAATTTTTCATAAACACCTCACACTGTATCTCTTTTTATTATAAATGGAATACTTGAATAATGCTATAAAAACATTAACCTAAATAAATATGCGTACCATGAAGATACGCATATTATGATTATACTTTTAATACTCTAATTAATTCTTGATAGATAAGTTCTAGTAACTCAGATTCACTAAGTTCCATTTCATCATTTATGAACTGAAACATAAGCCCAGTAATAATTGCTCTTGTTACATAAATTCTTTCCTTCTTTTGCTCACGATAAGGATAGATACCTTCAACAGCTCCTAAATACATGATATTTGCAAACCTTTGTTCCATTGCTACTTGAATTTTAGTGATATCTTCTTTTAATGATTGGTCAATTCGAAGCTCTTGATGATTCGGAGATTTCATAATAGCTTCCATTAAAAGTCTTGCATCTTTCATAACAAATAATGTATGCCCAAGTTCTTCAAATAACGCACCTCGAAAATCCATATGTTGTAGATCTTGTAACAAAATCGATTCATAATGTTTAAGCAAATGTTTATAAGTTTCAACAATCATTTGTTCTTTGCTTTCAAAGTATTCATAAACAGTTGATTTACCGATTTCAGCATCCTGTGCTATTTTTGATAAAGAGATACTTTCTAAATCTTCACCATTCTTGATATAGTTGATAAGTGTATGAAGTAGTTTTTCTTTAGCGGTCTGCACGTTCTTCCTCCTTAATCTTTTTAGCATTAACTGCTGCATAGATTGTAGGAACGACAACCAGTGTTAAAATCGTACCATATAGTAAGCCACCAATAGCAGTGATTGCCATAGGTTGAAGTAATTCAGAACCTTCTCCAAATCCTAATCCAAGTGTTAATAAACCAAGAATTGTTGTTAAAGCTGTCATAAAGATAGGTCTTAATCTTGTTTTACCCGCTTCCACAATCGCTTTTTTGGTTGAATAGCCTTGTTCACGAAGAACACGAATATAATCAATTAAAACAATACCATTATTAACAATAACTCCAACTAAAATGATGAGTCCCATAATTGCTACAAGGGACAAATAACTTCCTGTAATAAGTAAAGCAATCATGCCACCCGTAAAGGCAAGTGGAATAGTTGAAAGAATAATCAGTGGATAAACAAGTGACTGGAACTGAATAGCCATAATCATGTAAACGAGAAGAATCGCTACAATAGCGGCAACTGATAATTCGCTGACTGCCTTTAATATTTCTTCTGATTCACCTTGAAGAGTCACGTAATAACCGCCACCGTATGCTTCATATGCTTCACTGTTTAAATAATTATTAACTGCCTTTTCAACATCACCACCCACTAAAGTAACATTATAACCATCAAGAACTTCTGCAGTAACATTTAAGTAACGATTTGTTCCATCTGTGTTAATCACTGCAAAACCTGTGACCTTCTCAATAGTTGTTACCGATAAATCACTATTTTCGATATAGAGCGGTGCAGATGCTAAAGATGCTAATGTTGGATCCAAAGAGTAAGGATTCATTTCAATGACACCGTTATTAACTTTTAGATAAGGATTAACGATAAAAAGAATTGGATCTCCTAATTGATAGGTTGGTAAGACGTTTGTTGTTAAATAAATACCCATGTCATTTGCTTCAATGAACTGATCAATCATTGTTTGTGTTGTTTGATCAAAGAGCATAACTCCAGATAAGAATGTTTTATAATCACCTAAAATACTTAAATCAAGACCACTGCCTGTTGTCTGCGATGGTAATTCTAATTCGTAGTTGATACCTTCAACATTCACCGTTACTGTTTGACTAGATCCTAAACCTTCAAGATCTGTAAATAAGTAACCTATACTTGATTCAACGTCCTTTTGAGTAAGTGAATTAACCATAGCTTGCTCAAGATTGACAGTAATTTTTACTGAATCTGCACCTTTGGTGATTCCACCATCTATTTTACCAACACCCGAAACTGTGTTAAGTACATCCACTAAATCATTTGAAATATCTTCTAATGTTTCAAGACTATATCCTGAAACTTTAATGTTCACACCTTGTGAACCTGTTAATGCTGTCGTGCTATTTTGTGTATCAACGTTAGCTTCTATAATATTTGTTTGATTAAATTCATCCACACGATCATATTTAAACTGTGTAACAATCTTTGTGATTTCAGAAGCATAATAATCGGTCGAGTTCTTTCTTGATTCATTTAAATTAACTGTAAGTGATAGATTTGAAGACCCTGAACCAAAAGAGAACATACCAAATCCTCCGCCTCCACCAATGGTTGCTGATACTGTTTCAACGTCAGATAATAAACGAATATCTTTTGTTAGTTCATCAGCATAGTTAGCTTTTGAATCAAATGACGTTGTTGAAGTAAATGAAACATCCACAGAGATGGTACCTTCATCAGATTCAGGAAGAAGGATAAATCCTTTAGCTGCAATTGCCCATATTGCTCCACCAAAAATAAGAAGTACAGTGATGATTGTGATGAATTTGTGATGAATTGTCCAAGTGACTGATTTTTCATAAACAGATTTAATCTTATGGAGTGTTTTACCTTCTTTTTGTTCCTTTTTGTCTGAAAGCATACGTGCTGCCATTGTAGGAACAAGCGTTAAGGCAATAAGCAATGAAGCACCTAAAGAATACGCAATAGTTAATGCCATGCTTATGAATATTTCTGCAATAAAGCCTTCAATAAAGAAAATGGGTAGGAAAACAGCAGCAGTTGTTAAAGTTGATGCAGTAATAGCTCCAACAACCTGTTTCGCTCCTAAAATAGAAGCTTCTTTTCTAGATTTGCCTTCTCCAATCATACGATAAATGTTTTCAATAACAACGATTGCATTATCAACAAGCATTCCAATACCTAGAGCAAGTCCTCCCATAGAAACAAGGTTTAAACTAACATTTGTAAAATACATCAGCATAAATGCTGCAATCACTGAAATAGGAATTGCTAATCCTACTATCAATGTCGGTTTAATATCTCTTAAGAATAAGAATAAAACGATAATTGCTAAGGCAGCTCCAAAGATGATGTTTTGTAAAACAGAACTAATCGATTGATTAATGTATTCACCTTGGTCAAGTAGAATTTGATAATGCGATGAACTACCCTCTCTTGCCATTAAAGTATTTAATTTATCCGTAATATTTTTAGTAACTTCAGTAATCCCATAATCGGATTGTTTAGTAAATGACACTTGAATACCTTGAACACCATTGATTTTAGAATAGACATCAGTATTTGCATTGACATAACGTATCCCATTTTCAACGACTAAATCTTTGATTTTAACAACACCAGTTCCATCAAATAGGATAGGAAGGTTTTCAATATCTGATAATGAATCGGGTTTATCACCTAAATACATCATACGAATTTCACCATTATCAAGTGCAACACCGATAAGACCACCGACATTTTGGTTTTCAATAATCGTTAACACATCTGCATTTGTCATAGCGTATGTTTGTAATAGGTTTGGATCTAAATCAATCTCTAGAATAATATCTGCAGCTCCAGAGATGGTAACATCAGCAATTCCTGGAATAGCTTGTAGATCTAATAATAAATCACGATTAATCCATTCTGTATTTTTGATAAGTGCTTCCTCATTTGATAGTTCACCCTCATAGTCTCTAAAAAGAGTGACTGTCATCACTGGTAACATGTCTGGACTAATTCTTAAAATACGTGTGTTACCTACAGCATCATCAAATGCAATGTTATTAATTAACTCTCTTAATTCAATCACCACTGTATCCATATTTGCTGACTCTGCAAAAGTGATAATTGAAATTCCAAAGTTTTCATTGGAAATCGATTGTACTTCTTGGAAATTCCCAATGGTAGAAACCACAGATTCAATCGGTTTTGCAATTTCTGATTCGACTTGTTCTGGGGTTGCACCTACATAGTCTGTGATTGTGACAATATAAGGTAATTCAATGTCTGGGAATAGTGTTAAAGGTAGTTTCGTTACCGAAAAGATACCTAAAACAATAATAATTAAAATGCCCATTAAAACTGTAATGGGTTTACGCACACTATATGAACTCATAAATCCTCCTAAAATGATATATTTCAAATACCGACCGACCGTTCGGTCGGACACAGAGAGATTATAACAGTGTTCATGCTTTGTATCAAGAAAAATACAAAATATTGTGAAATCATGTGACTAAAATAAAAAATTGATTCCAAAAAATGAAATCAATTCTTATTTTATCTTCTTCTTCTGAAAATTCCCATACCACCCGATGAACCTCCACCACCTTTATTTTTAACGATAAGTCCTCCACCACCTATAATAAAAAATATAATGAAAGGTAGAATCGCACTAAATCGTTCACCAGATGATGCAAATGGTGATATCAAATATAAAATCCAAGAGAGTGGTACGTGGGAGTCATCTCCTTCAACATCTGGATGAAGAAGCAAATAATCTTCGTATACTTCCATATCATAGTTAAATGATTCATAATCATAACAATCGATATAAATAGCGCTTAATAGTTCATAAACCATGTGCATGACACCCATATCAAGTTCATCATTCCACTCATCACTTAATAGCGTTTCGTCAACAATCATTCCTAATTGACTTGGAGTTAGGTACTGTTCCATACGATAACCCACTTCGATTTGAGTTTCAACTAGTTCTAAATAATCAATATCGTTTATTTTACTTTCTTCAAAAAAAAGTAAAACAAGTACTCCCATGTCATTATCGCCAATCTTCCATTGTCTATAAATATCTGTTTTATTGTAGTTTGCTATTTCACTTAAATTTTCAACAACGAATGTAGCAACTACAAGCTGTGCACCACCATCGTTTTCATCTTGAGTGACCCGATAAAGTCTTTCACCTTCTCGTGTAATACTACTTCTTGTTGCTTGATAAAGTATATTTGCATAATCATTAACATAGTATTGATTAGTAGGTCTTGGATACTCATCTTTTTTACAACCAAAAAGGATCAACAGTAAACTGCTGATCATCATAATTAATACGATTTTATTTCTTAGTGATCTATTCATTAAAGTCAATGACTGGAACTTCATCAGCTCCATCATTCATCTTCCAATAGTCTAATTCTTTTTCAAACCCAAAAAGAGATGCATATAAAACTCTAGGAAACCGACGAACAGATGCGTTATATGCTTGTACTGCCTCATTATAATCTCTTCTAGCAACAGATAACGCAGATTCCATTGATGATATTTCATCAATCAGTGCATTATAACCTGCATTTGCAGTAATCAAAGGATTATCTTCAACAACAACTAATAAATCTGTGAATGCTAATGCTTCTTGGGCGTCTGCAGCAATCAATTCATCGATTGAATCTGCAGCATTATAAGCTGCTCTAGCAGATGTGATTGCATTATAAATTGTTTCTGCATGTTCTTGTAAACCAGAAACTGCTCCGATGATTTGACCAATCTTATCATGTCTTTCTTGTAATCTATTTTCAACCTCTTTGTATTTGCCATCGACATTTGTGTCTAAATTAACAAGACCGTTGTAACCAGAAATAAGCATAATACCTAAAATTAATACAATGACACCAACAACTCCTAATATCGTATACTTCTTTACCATTATAAGTCCTCCGTATTCTATTTATAACATAACAAGATAGCCTTAATTCATGATATTTTAGCCTCATTATAGACCTATTTTTCCTCTTTGACAATAGATTATAAAAAAAAACAAAAAAGGCTCTCGCCTTTCTTGAATTCTTTAATTTTCTATTCTGTTCTTAAAGCTATAACTGGATCTTTTCTTGCAGCAATTCCACTTGGAATTAAACCAGCTAAAAGTGTTAATAAAGTTGATAAAACAATAAGACCTATTGCATGTGTTAAAAGAAGATTAGAGAAACCTGGAACATCAATAAGATTACTTATAATGATGTTAATCGGTACATTAAGTATATGTGCAACAACCACACCAAAGAAACCCGATGCAAGTCCAATCAACAATGTTTCTGCATTGAAGATACGTGAAATATCTTTTTTACGTGCACCCAAACTACGCATAATACCAATTTCTTTAGTTCTTTCTACAACCGATACATATGTAATAATACCAATCATAACTGAAGAGACAACAAGAGAAATTCCTGCGAATGCTGCTAATATAATCGTAATTGTATTAATCAAAGATGAAATAGTTGATGATATTTGCTCAGCTAAATCTGTATATATAATAGATTCACTTTCAGTTTTTCCAACATTGTATAAATCAAGATAGTCTTTTATATAATCTTTATTCTCAAATGATTTAGGATAAATTTGAACACCTGTTGGCGAATCATCTCCTCCGATTTGACGCATCACTTGTTGGTACGATACTTGAACATTAAACGGTTGTCCAGTTAATATATTTACATTGGGGTTTGCTATTTGACTTAAAACGACATCTGAAGTCTTTGCCAATCTCAGTATTTCATCTGTTAATAATGTTGTATAACCAATACCGGTATCTAAAAGTTCGCTTGAAGCATCTTCTTTCACACGTAAAATACCTGTAACTTTGAGTAACATAGCATTTTCAGATAAATACATAGCTTCATAATCACTAGAAGGTGCATAAACAGAACCAATTTGTGTGTAAAATTCATCATTTAAAACGATTTTAAATGTTTTGTCAATAAAGTCATTAAAATCATATGTTTCATCAATCGTAATACCTAAAGCATTTAAAAAACTCAAATTCAATCGATTTTGACTATCGACAACTAAAACAAGTTCATCATAAGAAGTGGGATAAGCTCCTGATAAAAGATCATATTGTGATGTGATAAATTCAGTGTTGTCAGGAAGTTCATTAAAATATCTGGTTGTTCCAAAAAATCCATTGGATGCTTCTGTTGTAACTTTGATGTAATTTCCGGTTGATGTTTGATCAACAATGTGAAGTTGAACTGCTCTAGAGTAACTGATGGAATTATAGTATTCGGGATTCATTTGGGATAAATAATCTATAAAATCTTGATCGATTGTATTGATATGAACAGATGTTGAGGCATCTGAATCATAAGCATAAAGTGTTGTCCCGTCTGGAAACTCGTTTTCAATAGGATCACCGAATGGTGTTCCTGGAGGCGGTCCAAATGAATCTGTTTCTACAATTGAATTGATAGTGATTGGAAATCCTGCTAGCGTATCACTTTGAAGACTATTTGTATAATTAGTCATACCATTAGAAATTGATAAGACAAGGGCTATTCCTACAATTCCAATACTTCCAGCAATCGATGTTAGTATTGTTCTTCCTTTTTTTGTTAAAAGATTCTTGAAACTCGTTTTTATTGCAGTTAAAAATGACATAGATGTTTTCTTATTAATTAGTTTATCAGTAGCAACTAAATCTTGGGGTTTCACCGGTCTTGTATCTTCAACAACCATTCCATCTACTAATCTCACAATACGATCACTAAATTGTTCTGCAATTTCACTATTATGCGTAACCATAATGACTAAACGGTCTTTTGAAATCTTTTGAATCAGTTGCATAATTTGGACAGATGTATGACTATCGAGTGCACCTGTCGGTTCATCAGCTAATAAAATCTTGGGGTTATTTACAAGTGCTCTTGCAATAGCAACTCTCTGCATTTGTCCACCAGATAATTGATTTGGACGTTTTTTCATGTGTTCCTTTAAACCAACTTCAGTTAAAACTTGTTCTGCTCTTTCTTTTCGCTCTTTTGGAGAAACACCAGAAAGTCTTAAAGCCATTTCAACATTATCTAAAACACTGAGATGACCAATGAGATTGTAACTTTGAAAAACAAAACCTATCGTTGCGTTACGATATGCATCCCAGTCCTGATCCTTAAATGCTTTTGTTGATTTGCCATCGATAAGTAGATCACCACTTGTATAGCGATCTAATCCACCAATTAAGTTAAGCATCGTTGTTTTACCTGAGCCTGATTGTCCAAGAATAGCAACAAATTCGTTGTTTTTAAACTCTAGATCAATACCATTTAATGCTGGAAATGGATGTCCAGCCACCGTGTAACTTTTTTTTATTTTAACTAATTGTAACATGATATACCTCCTATTAAGGCAAATTGATTATATCACTATCGAAAAACGAATACTTCAATATCGCTTGTTTTTCAATATTTCACACGATGTCTAATTAGATGAGCAAATTCTTTGATTTTATTTCGAATTCGAAATATAATAATTGCATAAACTAATTAAAAGGAGAAATCAAAATGGAAAACAAATTAAATATAGCGATTGTATTAGGTAGTACACGTGAAAATAGAGTATCCCCACAAGTGGGTCAATGGGTTAAAGAAAATGCAGATTTAAGAAATGATGCACATTATGAAATACTTGATATAAAATCTTTTAAACTCCCACTTCTTGGAGAATCAAATGATATGAAACCTGTACAATTATGGAATGAAGCATTAATAAAATATGATGGTTTTGTGTTTGTTGCTGGTGAATATAACCATAGCATTACAGGGTCTTTAAAAAATGCACTTGATAGCGCAAAAGAGCCTTGGAACAATAAAGTAGCAGGTATCGTATCTTATGGTTCAGTTGGAGGAGCAAGAGCTGCTGAACATTTAAGAGGTATACTTGGTGAACTGCAGATTGCTGATGTTAGAACACATGTCGCATTATCCATGTTTACTGACTTTGAAAATTGGTCAGTCTTTAAACCACAAGAGTTACATCTAACAAATCTTAATCAGATGCTTGATCAAGTCCTTCTCTGGGGTAAGGCATTAAAACAAGTTCGTTAGATCTTTCTTGATTGAATATCTTTTTATTTCAACATAATTCCTCTAACAGGTTGTATTTCTTGACATTATTAGATAAAATACTAATATACGACACGTATGGAGGTTATGAATTATGCCAAGAAGAATTACTGATGTTTGTATCGCTTGTGGCGCATGCCAAGCAGAATGTCCAGTAGATTGCATCTCTGAAGGTGACATCTACGTTATTGATGAAGATATTTGTATTGACTGCGGTGCTTGTCAAACCGTTTGTCCAACAGATGCAATTATCGAAGTTTAATCAAGTAACAAACAAAAGGAGCAAAATTTTGCTCCTTTTTGTTTATCAAAGATATTATTTTATCGTAAAACTTAATTCTCCTTTAGCTTCATCTCCTGCTATTCTCAAGCGAAGACGTGATCCATCTGAAGGAATATGATTATCTCCTTCATTAAGTTCAATGATTTGATCATCGTTTGTAACAAGAAAACACTTAAATCTCCCACTTTCAATCTCTAAATTTAAATTTAGTGTAAACTGATTTGATTCATTGATGGATTTAAGCGTATAAATACCTGAAAATCGTTTAAACTTCATATGACCATCGTTTTCCAGTTTACCTAGAAATGAATATGTATCTGCTTGTGCAATTAGTTTTTCCTCAGAATCAAAAAGTTCTCCATGTGTTGAAAACTGACAAGAAGACAAAATCATAACTAGAATAAAACTTAAAATAAAAAATATAAATCTCTTCAAAATCATTCTCCTTAGTTGATGGGACTTTCTACACGAAAGAGCTCATAATACTCAACATGCTCTTTTAATCTATCTTTAGCATGTCTTAAAATATCTTCAAAATCTAAATTAAAATGTGAAAGAATTGGAAATATAAATTCATATTCTTGCTCAGCAATTTTAAAATCAGCAATTGAAATCAATAATAATTCTTCAACAATTCTTTTAACAACTCTTTTGTCCATTGAAAAGACAGCACGATAAAGTGCATCCTTTGGAATTCGATAAAGCGGTACTTCTTCAATATTCACTTCCATTAAACTGCATAAAACGATTAGCATTTCTGCTTCGCCTTGTCTAATAATACCATCTACTTCAGCCATATAATGTGCTAAAAGGATTAAAACAATCTTATCTAGGAAAGTTAAGTCAGAAGGTCGGTTCATACTTTCATAAAAACGATTAAATTCATCATCATTTAAAAAACGAAGGCCTTTGATAGAAGCAATAAGCTTTTTCTCTTTTTCTTTTCGTTTTTGATCAACACCCATCAATGTATAACCCATTCGAATAATATCAACCATTTTCTCATCAGACATATTCATCATGATCGTACGAAACGCTTCTTCTTCCATTTTTTCAACATCATTTAAATCGAGATGAATACTTCTTGCAAGCATCCAAACAAGGTTCAGTTCTTCAATCTTAACTTCAAGATCTGATGTGATGATCATGTTTAAAAAAGCGATAACAGCTCTTTTTTCATCATAGGTATACTTTTCCATCATTGACATAAAACCACCTCTATATCTATTATACGTTGTCTTATATAATAAAAAAACACCTAACGGTGCTAAATCCTTTTAAATGGCATTCCCCATAGATAACCATACAAGAAAACAAACATTTAAAACGTATAAATATAAGTATAAGTATAAGTTAATTGTAAGAATGAAAGACCAATCAATTTCCCAAAACAGATTTAATACTTCAAACCGAAAGATTTATCTATGGGGAAAACACTTTCATTATACATGAAACAACATATAAATACAACATATTGCTTAAAAATAAAAAAAAGAAGAACCTTATCGGTTCTCATTTGGTTTTTTATAGGGTTTGTCAAAAGTCTTTCTTTGATCGTAAGGCTTTTTATATTCTGAACTACGATTAGGATCATAAGGTTTCTTATAACCTTGACCATCTCTTGGTGGATAGGGCTTTCTATCTTCACCTTCTCTTGGTGTATAGGGCTTTTTGTATTCGCCACCCTCTCTTGGAGTGTATGGTCTTTTAAACTCGCCACCTTCTCTTGGTGTATAAGGTTTCTTATATTCCCCACCTTCTCTAGGAGTATATGGTTTTTTATATTCACCTGATGTACGAGGAGTGTATGGTTTGCGGTCTTGATCATCGTAACTTCTTCTTTGATACGATTCACTCTTTGCCATAGAGACCATAGGTTCATCATCATGACTGAGAACTTCTTTACGTTTACGAGGTAAATCAGCTCGAGAAAAGCCTTTTTTATCATCCATTTCTTCTTTTAGTTCATGGTATGATTTCTTGCCAGATTCTTTGTAGTTCTTCACAAATAGTTTTTTCCTTTTTTAGTTTAATGATTGATTGTAATCATGCTAAAAAGCATACTCAATCTCTTCCCAATTATCATATAATGATTCTTTGATTTTGTCAACGAAATATGTGAAATGATACAAAATAAGTGCTTTTTTTATTAGGGTAATAGCTTTGCAGCATCTTCATCTATAATAATCGTGCAATTTGGATGTAGTTGAAGAATGGATGCTGGTAGATTTGTATTAACCTCTTCATAAATCATTTGATAGATAGCTTCTACTTTTTCTTTTCCAGATGCAATCAGTAAAATATGTTTTGCTCGCATAATGTTTTTTATACCCATAGTAATCGCATGTTTAGGAACTAGTTCGAGTGAGCCAAAGAAACGTGAATTATCTTGTCTTGTTCGTTCGTCAAGTTCAACAATAAATGTTTCATTTCCAAAAGGAGTACCTGGTTCATTAAATCCAATATGTCCGTTAGAACCAATACCTAAAACCTGTAAATCTAATGGATTCTTTTTAAGTAGACGATTATAATCTTTTGCTATAGAATCAATATTCTCGATATTATTATCTGGTAAGTGAACGTGATTCATATCGATATCAACATGACTAAACAAGTTTTCTTTCATGAAAGAAAAGTAGCTTTGTGGATGTTCGCGAGGTATGCCAACATATTCATCTAAATTGAACGTAGTAACAGATTGAAAAGATATTTCTCTTTTATGTTGTGCAGTGATGAGATTTTGGTATAAACCAATAGGAGAACTCCCTGTAGCTAAGCCTAGCTTAGCGTGTGGGTTTTCTTTCATTAAACTAATGATTATATCTGCTGCTTTTCGTGATACTTCTTGATAGTCTTTTACAATGATAAGTTCCATTTTACACCTGTTTACAGTTCTTGAGAGATTCACGAATGTTTCCATTGTGCTCTTCAAGCATACTCTTAATTTTTTGTTTGTCTTCAATTTGAGACATTATTCCGAAAATAGCATATTTTACTGAGTTATATTTTAATAAATACGCTTCAGCAACTTCTTCTGTACAACCAGTGACTTCCATAACAATATGTGTTGCACGAGAAATTAATTTATTATTTGACATTTGGACATCAATCATCAAATTTTCATAAACTTTGGATTTCCCATGCAATAACATTATATCATCATTGACATCATTTAGAAATATAAAATGAATGCGCTTTACTTTTATTAAAAAGTATAAATAAAGGGCAAGTATATTCTTGCCCTAAGATCATAATATAAATGGTGTGTTATATAACTTTTCCCGGATTTAGAATGTTATTTGGATCAAACGTGCTTTTAATACCCTTCATAATCATCAACTGTCTATCACCAAGTTGTTTTTTCATGTATTCTCTTTTTGCATAACCGATCCCGTGTTCACCAGAGACAAGTCCACCAAAAGAAAATGCTTTTTCATAAAGTTCATGAAAACCAACTTTAAGTTTTTCATTCCACTCGTTTTCGTTTAAATCATCTTTGCAAAAATAAATATGGAGGTTTCCATCACCAACATGTCCAAAATATGGAATGCGAATATTTAAATCCTTTGATATTTTTCTAACATATGCTAGAAATTCTCCGATTTCAGATCGAGGTAAAACGACATCACATTCGTCAATCAATGAAGTTGATGCTTTAATGGCTTCTAAGAATCCTCCACGAACTGTCCAAACACTCTTTCTTCTTTCCTCAGTATCTACTAAGAAGACATCAAGTGCATTGTATTTATTCACACATAATGAACTCGCAATCTCAACATCTTCATCAATTGCCTGTTCATTATTACCATCATAACTTATAAGTAAGTATGCTTCATAATCATTATGTGGGATTTTTTTTCCTAAGAAAGTTTCACTGTATTGTAGTGACTGTTTTTCTAGAAATTCTAATGCAGTTGGAAGCACATGATCAACAATGAGTTGTGGCGCACAAGCAATCGCATCTTCTCTCGACTTGAAGGGAACAAGCAAACTCACTGATTTTTTAGGCATTGGAATAAGTTTTAAGGTTGCTTCTACGATAATAGCTAAAGTACCTTCACTACCAATGATTAAATCTTTGAGGCCATAACCTGTTGAATTTTTAACAACTTTTCCGCCTAATTGAACGATTTCTCCATCAGGTAAAACAACTTCTAATCCACGCACCCAATCACGTGTAACTCCATATTTGATTGCTCTCATGCCACCTGCATTTGTTGAAATGTTACCACCAATTGTTGCTGACTTTTCACCTGGATCTGGGGCATAAAATAAACCTTCTTTTTCAACTACTTCATAAATATCCATCAGTAGAACACCTGGTTCTACACGTAATGTTAAGTTTGTTTTATCGAGTTCAACGACTTGATTCATTTTAGAGACATCTAACAAAATACCACCAAAAAGAGGGACACATGCTCCAACAAGACCTGTACCACTTCCTCTAACTGTCACAGGAATCTGTTTGCTGTTAGCATATTTCATCATCTTGGAGATTTGATACTTATCGTAAGCAATTACATGAACCTCAGGATAAGATGAAACAGTTCCTAATTCATCATGAGCAAAATCACTTTCAATTTGGTCACCGATAAGCGTGTTTTCTTGTCCGAAAATGCTTTTGATATAGTTTATATCTTCTAAAGTCAGTTTTTGATAATTCATGCCTTCACCTTCCAAACATGATCTATGAGTTTATTTAATTCTGGTAGAACATCATAAACATTACCTACAATACTGTAATGACTAATATCAAATAATTTGTTGTGCTCATCTTGGTTAACAGAAATAATGAGTTCTGCTTCCTTCATACCTTCAATATATTGAACAGCACCACTAATTCCTAGATTAATAATAAGTTTAGGTTTAACTGTTCTACCTGATAACCCTATTTGATGTTTCGCATCAAACCACCCATTTTCAATTAATGGTCTCGTACATGCAACTTCTGCATTTAATTTTTGAACGAGCGGAGTTATTAGTTCTAAATCTTTTTCTTTTTTAAATGCACGACCAACAGCAATAATGACTTCAGCTTCAGAAATATCTTTCACTTTTGGTTTTTCTGTTGCTTCTATTAAGTGTGTTCTTGCGTGTTTATGAATATCTTTCAAATCTTCAAATGTTATAACGCCGTGTGGTGCTTCTTTTTGGGGAAGATTAAACATTTTATAACGAATTGTAGCTAGTTGGGGACGATGATTTGGTGTATTTATTTTAGCCATAATATTCCCACCAAATGCTGGACGTATTTGTAATAAGTCTCCATCAGGTTTAATATCCAACATCGTACAATCTGCAGTTAAACCCGTCTTAAGTCTTGCTGCTATTCTAGGAGCAAAACTTCTTCCTTGTGGCGTACTACCAAAAAGAATCACATTATTTTGATATTTCTTATAAAATGATTCAACAACATTTGTATAAACTTCAACATCGAAATCTTTAAATGATTCATGAAGATATGCAAATACTCTATCAACACCGTAAGTTAAAGCTTCTTTAGCAATTGAATCAATATCGTCACCAATAACAATTGCATAAACTGGTTCATGTGTTATTTTTGATAATTCTTTTGCTTTTCCTATCAGTTCCCATGAAACAGGATGTGCAATATTATTACGTTGTTCAACATAAACAGCTATCCCTTTGTAAAGCGATTTATCAACACAAGGTTTAACTGTTTCAACAAGTTCACAAACACCTTCAGGTCCTTTCTTAACACACATCTTGCAGATTTTACACGATGCGTTGATTGATAAATACATATCTTGGTATTCAAATGCATTGAATGGACAGAGATCTATCAGTTTTTTTGCTATGTCGGGTGTTACTTTGTCATTATTTACTTTAATGTATGCCATATTATCACCTATACATAACGACTTTCTTTGAGGATGTCAAATAATTTCTGTGTCACTTCTTTTGTACTTCCAACAACCTTTTCGGTTTCCATTCTTTTCTTTGGTGGAAAAATTTCATCCACTTGTGTGGGAGAGCCTGATAAACCATAGTGGTCTGGATTTTGATCTTCTAAATCTTTTAATGAGACTAAATCAATACGATAGTCTTTCATAATTAGTTTTCTTCGATAAGAAGGAAGGCGTGGTGTATTCATATCTTTTTCAATGGTAATTAAGCAAGGCATTTCAATTTCTACGATTTCTTCGTGATCATCATAAAGAGATCGTAAGACTAAAGAATTCTTTTTTATTTCAACAATTTCTTTGACATAGGGTATATGTGGAATTGATAAAAACTCAGCGATTTCTGGACCCACTTGAGCAGTATCTCCGTCAGTCGTCTGTTTTCCACAAACAATAACATCATACTCTTTAATATGTTTAATTAATTGAGATAATGTATAGGAAGTCGCAAGTACATCTGCACCTGCAAAACGTCTATCACTGATTAAAGTAGCTTCATCTGCACCCATATAAAGTGCTTCTTTTAAAACTGCGGTTGCTGATGGGGGTCCCATTGTAATCGCATGAACTTTTGAATCCTGAACTTTACTCTTTAATTCAAATGAAGCCTCTAACCCAAATAAATCAAAAGGATTCATTTTGACATTATTTCCATCTCTTATAAGGACACCTGTCTTTGGATCAACTTGAACATTAGAGGAAGCTGGTACTTGTTTGATACATGTAATGATTTTCATAGTTTACCTCGTGTAATAACTTTCTTCATTTATACGTTATCATAGATAAAAAAATAAAAAAGTAAATTGTTAGATTACGGTACTTTTTTTCATCTTTAGGAAATTATTATCTAGAAAAAAGCACCCGATGACGAAAAATCATTCAGGGTGCTATCTTCGACTATATGATTTTAGAAATTCGATCATCTACATCTTTTTTAAACCGATCGATATAAGCTAAAATATATGCTTTAACATCCATAGAATCATCTTGAATTAATGGGGTTAAATCCATTGCGTAATTAATCGCTTGAGAAATATCTACCTTATGTGAAGTCGCGTAAGTTGCATTAGCTAGTCTTCTTCCTGCAGTTGCCAAATCATAACGTTTCCCACCAATGATTTGTGAATCAAAGACTTCAACTAATGCTTGTGCAATATTGGGATGTGAAGATACATCAAATTCTATTTTTTCTCTATCTACCATCCAATCTAAATCCCTCCAAACCTCACATCCATAAACTGATTTAGGTCTTTCCTCTATTTTAAGTTTTCGAATCGCTTTAATCACTTTCGTAGATACACCAATATGAGTATCATGCTTGTCAGCTAGATTATGTGTATAAATCACATCGGGGTGTGCTTCTTTAATCAATTGAACAAACTCATCAACAATGATATCATTTTTTGAATCCTTCATTTCTTTACTTGTATAATCGAGTAAAGCAAGAGCGCCAAATTCACCAATAAAAGCAGCTTTCTTTTGTTCAAGTTTTCTGATTTTGATCATTTGACTATCCGTGTAATTTTTATAAATACCATCTCTAGCTGATCCTGAACCATTAGTTGCAACCACACCGAAAAACCATTGATCATCCTTACCAAAACACTTTAATATACCATCGTATGCCATGATTTCGATATCATCTTGATGTGCAGCAATTGCCATATGTGATGTACGTTTAATGGCTTCATCAATAGGTTTTTGATCTGGTACAAAAAACTCAGCTGTTTCTTTATTTAATTTCATAAATGTTCCTCACTTCTTAATTTCTGGAAGAGATGCCGCAGCAATTGATTGTCCAACGCGTCTGCTCTTCTCATCTGGTAATTCAATACTGATATGTTCTAAAAGACCATTAAATTCATCCCTAATCAATTGATTAGCTCTTGTTACGATTAATTCTCCACCCTTGCCAGATAAAACTCTTCCTAAGACAAGAACTTTATTGATATCATAAAACGATGCATAATATGCAACACCATAGCCTAAATAAACACCCATAGTTTCATATATCTCTTTTGCTCTTGGATCATTTTCTTCCATAAGGTTTTGAACGACTTTTAATTTTTCTGCAAGTGATAAATCTTCATCAAATGATATACCACAAACGTGTGCTAATTTTATAATCGCATCTTGTGAAAAATACTTAACACCACATCCAATATCTTTTGACCATTCATCTTCTATCGCATGTTGATTATAGTCAACAGGAACAAATGCTAATTCATTCAACCAACCGGTGATATGACCTTCATGATCAACATAGCCTGCAGCTTCTGAGGTTCCCATTGCAATCCCCATGACTTTTGTTTGGTTTAAACTCATTGCTCCAGCAAGAGCTGTCACATCACCATCATTTGCTACTTCTAAAGGTATATCACCTAATTCGTGGGCTAAATCAATAAAAAGCCTCTTCACTTTCTTTTCAAACATCTCTTCGTTGACTTGAATAAACAGTGAAGCTACTTTAACTTCAGAATCAATATAAACACCTGCTGCAGATACTCCAATGCCATCGACTCTTGGTAAATATGACTTAGCTCTTAAAAGAGAGTCTTTAATACCTTCGATATGATAATCTGGGTTTTTTTCTTTTTTAGGATGCCATATCACTTCTTCAGAATAAACAGTTTGTCCATCAATCACTGCAGAAACTTTACGATCTGAACCCCCAGCATCAAAACCAATACGACAACCCTCTAAGTGCCTTCCTATCGATTTGGAAATTTCAAATGCTTGAGGCATTTTTGCTTTAGGTGTTAAAACTACTTCAAACGGGTGTCCATAGACTTTTGTCATGAAATCAACATCAAAGGAACGCATTCCTTCTTTAGAATAGACACTTTTAATATACATCCCTAAATCTCTTGGACATGAAAGATAAATACGAAATCCTCCTTTTGTCCATAGAAGTGTTTTAATGAGACGCTCAACATATCGATAATTCGCTTTAAACTGATTATCTTCTTCAGCAAAAATAGAGGTTTGATATGTAGAGATTTGTTTTTGACTACGTTCTATCGCAATCATTATTTGAACTGGCTTTTTTGATGCTTTAACCGCTTTTTCATATGCAAGATTATTTAAAATCATCGGTGAAAAGGAAGGATCTAAGGGTAAAGGTCTTTTGGAGTGCACGTTAAATTCAAATGTTTTCATGTAAAAGTCTCCTTATTTAAACTTATTTATTCAAGCGTTTCTTGTTTTAAAAACTCTTTAAGTAATTCAATAAAACGATGGATATCATCTGGGTAAATAGTAATCGTAAACTCATCAGAAAATTCACTGTGTTTATAGTTGATTTGATCTGCTAGTGCACGAACCTTTATAACATATTCTCCTGCTTCTAAATCGAGTTCATGTAGGTTAGTTACTGAAGCATAGAGTGTTCCATTGATACTCACCATATAAGATAAACTATTTGAAACAGGATCGAATCTTAAGTCACCATTGCCATCAATGAATAAGTTAGCGGGTTTATCTAAACGAATACGTTCATCTGGAAATCCAACAGGAGTAGGTCTAGGAATATGCTCACCTCTAACAATAAATATACTATTGGTTACAGCTCTAACCGTATTATCAGATGGTGTATTCAGTATATCATATCCATCGTCTTCATTTTTTAATGCCATTGTTGATGAACCACCACCATCAATATTAAAGGCTTTTTCCGCTTCAAAATAAACCATAATTTGAGCAAGTTCATATAGTGTAACGCCATCCATACCTAAAGGAAGATTTCTACCATCAACAACAACAAAGAAGATTGTACCATC
>CAYJBI010000012.1:0-21014 GCA_964368345.1 uncultured Mariniplasma sp.
TTGACTATTTGCATAGGGTGCTAAAAATCATACAGGGGTGCTAAATGGTATCCCTGTAAGTTCTTTACCACATATGACACTGAACTGACTCCAAAAAGTATAAAGAAAAGGTATAATCATGATACTTGATCTTGAACAAAGGAGTCTTTTTTTAAAGTCGAGTTCGAAAAAGAATATTCAATTCCAGTTCATACACAAAAACTATTTTTAGATCCAATATGTTCATAAACACGTATGAACAACAAAAAAAGTAAATATTTAACCACTGATACAACATTGATCATACAAAACAGAAAAATGTGATCTCTGTTCCACATTTAATTGATGACAAAAATCTTTTCGTGGACTAAAATAATATGTAGGGGGGTATCATATGAAAGAAAATGATAAGTTAATCAAGAAGTACCGAAAATTTGCATTGATAATGAGATGCGTATGGATAAGCAGTTGTTTGATTTTTTTAACGTTTGGTATTGTTTTTAGTATCTTGTATTCTAATAGTAAAGTTGTTACAGAAACGGATTATGGTTATTGGGGTGTACATACGTTTGTGACTTACAATTTTGAATATAAGAAATACGCAATGTTTGGTTTTTTTGCCTCATTTATGTTTGTGATTGCTACGTTGCTTTCTTATGTGAGTTTAAAAACCAAAACAGTAAAGATAGACGATAATGAAATCTTGTTATACATTGGGTTTATCAAAAATAAGTTATACATCAATGGTGAGTTTCAAGATGAAATTGCAACTAGATTCAATAAGGGGTACTTAGAAGGAAAATTAGATGATGGAACTATAGTCAATGCCACTCGATCTTGGGAGGGAGTATTTCATTTAACTTTTTCTAATGGTGCCAAAGCAATTGATTTGTAATGATAACCAAAAAATAAAAACTATAAAAAAGTTATTAAAGAATGTCAGTAAAAAGGGATATCACATTTATCGTGATATCCCCTGTTTTTTTAACTAAACCAACCCCATACATGCCAATATTGGAAGTCTTTTGCAATCAGTGCGGAAAGCAAATACCCAATAAGAAATAAACTCATACCAATGATTAAACTAAACTTAAATAGTTTGATATAAATATCCTTGATGTGGTAATCTCCAATGCGTATTGTTTGCTTAACGATATATTGTGTTGTCATCGATTTAATTGTTGATGTAAATCGGACACTTAAACTGAAGAAGAAGATTGACCAAACTAACATCATCAGGACATATATAAGATGAACACCTATAGGAATCGTTGGCATAAAACTCAAACTATTTACTTGAAAGAGATAATAGATTGCGATTCCCCATGTTGCAAGTGCTCCACCAATAAATGAAATCAATAAGCCATAGAGAATAATCAATAATGGGATCGCTATAAAACTTACAGTAACAAGATCAAACCATTTCTTTTTTGTTTTTGAACAAGATTCTGAATAATCAGAGATAATGCTTTTCACATCACCTAATTTGAAAGATATATCAGATTCGGATTTACCAATGGCTAACTGCTCATTGAAATAGTCGGTATAATCAGATATGATATCGTCGACGTCATGAATATTGTGTTTTTTTAACCCTTGTTTTAATGTTTCAAGAAACTGTTCTTTAGTCATGTTTTTCCTCCACAAAGAAAGATGTGATTTCTTTTAGTTCATCCCACTCTTCTTTCAGCTTTTTGTAATGTTTTTGACCTTTGTCGGTCATCTTATAGTATTTTCTTGCAGGACCACCGCTTAATTCAGAAAGGTAGGTTGTAACAAACCCATCATCTTTCATTTTTCTTAGAATGGGATAAATGGTACCAGGTGATATTTCTATTCGTTCACTTATTAATTCCGAGATATCATACCCGTACCTATCTTCTTTCTTAAGCATGGCGAGTACGAGTAAATCTAAAATTCCTTTTTTATACTGAATGTTCATGAGGTTCTCCTTGTCTTGTTCGGTTTAATAAATGATTGATGCCGATAAAAAGATGTATAACCACTTGGTAGAGTATCAGAAGTGATAAAAAATAAATTAAGTAATCATAACTGGAAATATATCCTTTTGGAATTATTAACTTAAGAAGATCACCACCGAGTAACATCAAGATGAATATGTAGTCTTGAGTAAATGTAATAAATCGAGTGATAAAAATGACGTATACGATAGAGATAGTTGTAAATAAGAAAATCTTTTTTTTATCTACAAGATGAAATTTAACATCTCTC
This sequence comes from uncultured Mariniplasma sp., assembly GCA_964368345.1. GTDB lineage: Bacteria > Bacillota_I > Bacilli_A > Acholeplasmatales > Acholeplasmataceae > Peloplasma. Next base: position 2,212 of record CAYJBI010000012.1, read on the forward strand.
ATAAGAAGAAGACTGATGATGAAGATGATACTGTGATTGATGAATGCCATATTAGTTGTGAAAAGACCTTGATGTTCATAATAACTTGATCCCAAAAAAATAAATACAATTACATAACCTAAACCAGATATAAATCCCATAAATGCTGCAAGTGGTTTTATTTGTTTAATTTCAAAAATCACAGTGATAGAAAGTAGAAAGTACGTGATAGTAGAATACTCAACAGGGATTTTTGATAATTCTAAATTAAGGCCATAAATTGTGTATTCCACTGCTTTATAGAGGAAAAGATAAATGGAAGCAATTAAAACAAGTTTCTTTGAAATAGTCTTCGAAATAAAAAGCAATCCAACACTAATCACTAACACAAAAGCTGATAAGATAACGTTCATGGTACACCTCCTCTTCATTGTCTACTCCTATACATTGCATAATAGATGAAGAGGTAAGTCAATATCTTCATGAAAAAGAGAATAAGTTCAACACGCATAATTCACATTAAAGATCATTAAAAATGGTGACGTGTATCAAGAGGGAAAAAAGAGGTTTGTTATTTTTGATAAGGTATCTATCAAAAAGTAATATAATATGACCACGTGATACGCTGACATTTTGCTAAGTAAGTTCACCATAATTTATAAAAAACTAGGGATGTATTTAGGCTTTATATAAATATAGTTTATTTTTATGGCATTTTATGTGATACTTATTTACAAAGATTACATTGTTATTACTTTTAACATTTTAGGGTGTATTTTTCTTGACAACTGAGTTATAATGTTAATGTTGGAACAAACCCTGTTATTTGGAGATGTTTTTTATGCTGAGTATTGGTACAAAAGTGACAGATTTTAGTCTTCCTGATGAAAATGGTCAAATTCACTCTTTGTCAGATTATGTATCACAAAAAGTAGTGATTTATTTCTATCCTAAGGATGATACTTCGGGGTGCACAACTCAAGCATGTGCATTTAGAGATCAAAATGATATCTATGCTGAAAGAAATATTAAGGTTATTGGAATAAGTAAAGATTCACCAAAGAGCCATCGATCATTTATTGACAAGTATGATTTACCCTTTCTACTTTTATCAGATGAAGAATTATCAGTTATAAAATATTTTGGTGTTTGGGTTGAGAAAAGTATGTATGGTAGAAAATATATGGGGATTCAGCGTTCAACATTTGTTTTAAACGAAGAAGGTATTATTACGCATGTTTTTGAAAAAGCATCTCCAAAAGAGAATGCACTAGATATATTAAAAGTTTTGAAATAAAGTTTTAAGGAGGATTTTCATGGTTAAAAAAGTTATTAAGTCCATGGATGGGAACGAAGCAGCTGCATATTGTGCATATGCATTTACTGAAGTTGCTGGGATTTATCCTATTACACCATCCACACCAATGGCTCAATATGTTGATCTTTGGGCTTCAGAAGGTAAAAAGAATCTATTCGGGATGCCTGTTAAGGTCATCGAAATGCAAAGTGAAGCAGGAGCAGCTGGAACAGTTCATGGTTCATTGCAGATGGGTGCTTTAACAACGACATTCACTGCATCACAGGGTTTACTATTAAAGATTCCTAATATGTATAAGATTGCTGGTCAATTATTACCAGGTGTTATGCATGTTGCAGCTCGTTCAATCGCAGCACAAGCATTATCAATCTTTGGGGATCACCAAGACGTTATGGCTGCACGCCAAACAGGTTGGGCAATGATTGCTTCAACATCTGTTCAATCAGCTATGGATTTAGGTGGTGTTGCTCATTTATCCGCGATTAAATCAAGTATTCCTTTCGTTCATTTCTTTGATGGATTTAGAACGTCTCACGAGGTTCAATCAATTGAAGTACTTGATTATAAAGAATTTGATCGTCTTTTGGATAAAGATGCAGTTGCAAGATTTAGATCAAAAGGTTTAAATCCAATGCATCCAGTATCACGCGGTACTGCACAATCAGAAGATGTTTACTTCCAAACTAAAGTATTACAAGCATCTCACTATGCAGGTATTCCTGATATTGTGAATGATTATATGAAAGAAATCAGTAAAATTACTGGTCGTCAATATGCACCATTTGTTTATTATGGTGATCCACAAGCAACTGACGTTGTCATTGCCATGGGTTCAGTGATTGAAGCTGCTGAACAAACTGTTGATCATCTTCTTGAACAAGGCAAAAAAGTTGGTTTATTATCTGTTCATCTTTATCGTCCATTCTCTAGCGAATATTTCTTAAGTGCAATGCCAAAATCTGTAGAACGTATTACGGTTCTTGATCGTACTTTAGAAGCAGGAGCAACAGGAGATCCATTATATCTAGATGTTAAATCAATCTATTATGGACAACAAAAACAACCTCTAATTTTAGGCGGACGTTATGGTCTATCTTCAAAAGATACAACAGCTTCAATGCTAGTTGCTGTTTATGACAACATGGCTAATGAACAAAAAGATAAGTTCACTTTAGGTATTGAAGATGATGTAACCTTCACTTCACTTAAGATTGATAAGACAGTCGATGTTACAGATAAAGATGCAACTGAAGTATTATTATTCGGTTTAGGTTCTGATGGTACTGTTGGAGCTTCTAAGAACATTACAAAAATTATTGGTGACCATACATCACTCTATTCACAAGCTTACGCTTCGTATGATTCAAAGAAAGCAGGCGGTGTCACACGTATGCACCTGCGTTTCTCTAAAAAACCTATTCGCTCAACCTATTTAGTAAATTATCCTCATTTCGTATCATGCTCAACAGATACATACTTACGTAAATACGATATGCTTAAAGGATTAAGAGATGGTGGTACATTCTTATTAAATACAACAACACCTGTTGAACATTTAGAAGATTTACTACCTAACAAAGTTAAGCGCCAATTAGCAATCAAGAAAGCTAAATTCTTTATTATTAATGCGGTTGATCTTGCCTATGAAATCGGATTAGGTCGTCGTATAAATACCATTATGCAATCTGCATTCTTTAAATTAAATGAACATTTGCTTCCTGCTGAGGATGCAAATCGTTACATGAAGGAATATGCCGAAAAGACATATGGCCGTAAAGGTCAAGCGATTGTTGAATTAAACAATAATGCCATTGATGCGGGATACAAACATTTAGTTGAAGTTAAAGTTAAACCTGAATGGGCAGTATTAGAAGATGAAGTTGTAGACAAAGGTGATCGTCCTGATTTTGTTAAGAAGATTGCTGATATCGTTAACGCGATTGAAGGTGACTCACTTCCTGTTTCTGCATTTCTAGGTTATGAAGATGCTCACATGGAAAATGGATCTACTGCGTATGAAAAACGTGGTATTGCTAACTATGTTCCAGAATGGCGTTCTGAAAACTGTATTCAATGTAACCAATGCGTTTTCGCATGTCCACATGGTGTCATTCGTGCATTCTTACCAGATGCTGCTGAAGTTGAAAATGCTCCTGAAGGCGCTAAACTTCTTCAAGCTAAGGGTAAAGGAATGGAAGGTTATAAGTTTACCATTCAAGTATCAACATTAGATTGTACAGAATGTGGCGTTTGTGTTCAGGTATGTCCAACGCCTAATAAATCATTAGCAATGGTGCCTATCGGAGACGAACTTGCAAAAGGTGCTCAACAAACAGCTGACTATTTCTTCAATGAAGTCACATATAAAGATATGGGCGTTGACAATCCTAAGAATTTAAGTTTCAATCAACCATTATTCGAATTCTCTGGAGCGTGTGCTGGTTGTGGTGAAACACCATACATTAAAGCATTAACACAACTCTATGGAGATCATATGGTGTTTGCGAATGCAACGGGTTGTACTTCTATTTATGGTGCATCATTCCCATCTACGCCATATACAACAAATGCTGATGGTTTTGGTCCAGCATGGGCTAACTCATTATTTGAAGATAATGCTGAATTCGGTTTCGGTATGAGAATTGCATATGAAACAATGCGTGATAGAGTTCAAACACTTCTTGCAGATCACTTAGAAGAAATGCCAAGTGAATTACAAGAATTATCGAATGAATGGATTTTAAACCGTAAGAGTGCAGAAGTTACACGTAAATTACAAAAACAAATGATTCCTCTACTTGAAAAACTAGATCAACCATTTGCAAAAGAATTATTAAGCCTCAAAGAATACTTTGTGAAGGTTTCACAATGGATTATGGGTGGCGACGGTTGGGCATATGACATTGGATATGGTGGTATTGACCATGTTATTGCAAACAGTGAAGATGTCAACATTCTTGTATTAGATACTGAAGTTTATTCAAATACAGGTGGACAATCATCTAAATCAGCTCCAACAGGTTCAATCGCTAAGTTTACTGCAGCAGGTAAGAACACGAAGAAGAAAGACTTAGCAGCAATCGCTATGAGTTATGGACATGTTTATGTTGCTCAAATTTCCCATGGTGCATCACCAGCACAAGTTTTAAGAGCATTTAAAGAAGCAGAAAGCTTCGAAGGACCCTCAATTATCATCGCTTACGCACCATGTATTGAACATGGTATTAAGGGTGGAATGCAAAATACATTTGCACAAGCTAAGCTAGCTACTGAATGTGGTTATTGGCCAACATTTAGATTTGACCCAAGAAGAGAAGTTGAAGGTAAAAACCCATTCATTATTGATTCGAAAGAACCAGTCTGGGATAAATACCACGATTACCTCTTGTCTGAATCACGTTATGCACAGCTTGCACAAATCAATCCTGATCATGCAGCAGAACTTTTAGATAAGAACTTATTTGATGCAAAACGTCGTTGGCAAATGTACAAACGTTATCTTGCAATGGATTATTCATTGCCAGAAAGCAAATAGTTTTCAAGCCACTATATAGTAAAGGTTAATCCAAATAGGGTTAACCTTTTTTGAATTCACCTTTACTTTATTTTCTACTTGTAATACCACTTTCAGAAAAAATAGCATTTAAGAATCAAATGATGGATGAAAGAACACATTAATGTTTGGTGTGTGAGTATATAAGTTCATTGAAAAAAGTAGACTTAATACGTTTATAAGCACGATTTTTAAACTGATGAAAATGTTTACAAATTCTTTAAAGCACTTGAAAACATAAAGTTGTGTGGTATAATAGGATAAAATTCCATGGTAATGGAAGGAAATGGAGAAATGAAATGAAAAGAAAGATAATGCTTTTATCTGTATTGGTGTTATTTTCATTGATGGTTGTTGCTTGTAAAAAAGCAGAAAATACACCACCCACGTTATCAGGTGTCGCAAATACTGCTTCACCATACGGCATAGAGTTTAACGCTCTCGCTGGAGTAACCGCTTTTGACAAAGAAGATGGTGAATTAACTGATGATATTACGTTTACTGGTACAGTTGACCAATTTGAAGCTGGCGAATACACATTGACTTATCGTGTAGAAGATAGCGAAGGATTATTCGTTGAAGCTACAAGAGTTGTTACAGTTAATCCTTTAACAGTTGCTTCATTAGCGAATGGCTGGTATGACTACAAATTTGCAAACGCTGATACTAAACATACTTTCTTCGCAGCAGCTGAAAAGTGGCTACTAGAAAATGGCTATGCTGGTATTCCTCTAGCTGCACAATCTGGTTTAAGTATGCAACATGATCGTATTGTACTTCCGGTTGATGAGTATATTCCATCATTTGGTTGGGGTACTATGTATGCAACACTAACTAAAGATGATGCAACAGTTGCAGCAGACAATGAAGGCCAATTAGACTTATTACAAACTCCTGCAGTTGCTGGCAAATATACTTATAGAACATGGATGCAGCAAGAACCAGAAACACTGAATTACTATAACGGTGAATCTACAACCGAATCAGACTACGGCGCTTATATTAATGGAGCATTCTATGAAATGGCTCTTAATGAAACTGCTACTGGTTGGCAATTTGTCCCATCTTTAGCTTCTGGTAATCCAGTTGCTGTTAATGGAGAAGTTATCAATGGTAAAATGACATCTAAAGTTTGGGAAATCCCACTAAGAGATAATCTCAAATGGGCTTATAACGTAGGTACTGATACAACTACATTCCCAGCTGGTCACGATATTTTAGATGCAAACGATTATGTATACACATATCGTTTATCTCTAGATGAAGAATGGTTTAGAGCTACTCAAGGTGGTGGTGACTTTATCTCAAGTAAGATTAAAGGCGCCGAAGCTTATGCATCTGCTGTCGCAAGTGGTGCTACACAAGCTCAACTTGATACATTATGGGAAGAATTTGGTATTAAAGCAACTAATGATGGTAAAACATTGAGAGTTGAATATACTGAAGCAGTTAGTGAATTTAATTTTAAATATCAATTTGGTTCACCTGCTGTAAACCAAGCAGTATATGAATCAGCTCCTACTCTTTATGGTACTAGCCCAGAGTATGTAGCGTCAAGTGGTAAATATACGATTTCATATTGGGAAGACGGTGTTGGTTCTAGATATGAAAAAAATGAACTTCATCCATTAGCATCAACAATTTCTTGGACTGGAGAAACAATTAAGATTATTGAAGGTACTTCAGCTCAAGACCAAGCTTTCCAAGCTTTTGAAAGTGGCTTACTTGATTCTGTTGGTATTCCTAACTCACGTGTAAATGACTATAAAGATGATCCACGTGTTCTAAGAACTCCAGGTGCTTCAGTATGGTCACTTAATATGAATATGGTTGGATCTGTTCAAGCTCAACAAGCACAATGGCCGGGCTCAACATATGTTCCAGAACCTATTCTTGCAAATACAGACTTTAGATTAGCATTATACTTTATCTTAAATAGAGATGACATGGTTCAATACGATGCTAAAACCTATCCAACGAGCATGAAGATTTCTGCTGCTTACTATGTAGATCCAGAAGAAGGTATTCCATATCGTTCTACTGAACAAGGTATGGCAGTTGGAGAAAACTTAGCATATTCGACAAATGGCTATGACCAAGAAGCTGCTATTGAATTATTCAAAAAAGCAGTCGCTGCTGAAATTGCTGCAGGCAGATTAACAGCTGGTACTGAAAGTGTTTGGACAGAAATTAATCTAGAAGTATTGACTTTCGATGCTAATTCAGGTGCTGCAATTGCTGATAACTGGATTGCTTTTGCAAAAGACTATTTTGAACTATTACAAGATGAAGATAACTATGTTAAAGTCGTCCTGACTTCTAAGAAACTTCCAGGTTCACAAATCTATGACGAAATTGAAGCTGGAAACTATGAACTTGCATTATCTAGTATCGAGGGTTCAACATTGGATGCATCATCGTTCCTTGATATTTTCATCACAGATAACCGTTCTGGATTCTTGTTAAATTATGGTTATGATTCAAGCGTTCCTGAAATTGAAGTTAGATGGGAAGATAATGATCGTGAATATTTTGAACTCTTTAGTTTCAATGCTATTTATGAACTTCTAAATGGTAAAGTGTTCCTTAAAGATGGTGACAAGATTGCTGAATATGGTTCAGTAGATAGCATAATTGATGTATTCTTAGTTGCAAACGATCTAACTGAAGTTTCAAGAAGTGAAGCTGATGGTGAATCTTTATTCCCTATTGTTGTAGGTGGAATTGAATCTGATGCAGATGAAATTCTTAAGTATGTTGTCATTGTTAAAGATGAGGATGATGTAGAAACTAAGCATTTATTTGTCATTGAAAAAACAGGCAATGTTTACGAACTTTATAGTACACAAGTAGTTGTCTTTGAAGCATCTGAAGCAGCAATCCTTGAAGGTGCAACTGAAGATCTAGGCGATGCTGTACAAACACCAGTAACACAAGCTGATCTAGAAGACTTAGCAGTTTGGTTTGAATGGGATTTAACAGTCTATGAATCAGTTAATGCATACTACTATGATGATACAGAATCAAGAACATTAGTTGTTGTAGGTAAACAAGGTAATTTATATCTATTAGTTGGTAAAGAAGAATTAGTTGTTGCAACTGAAGCAAATATTGCTGCAGAAGCAACATATGCAGTTACTCAATATAATTATTCAGTATTCAACTTAAGAGAAGTTACAACTGTAGAAGCCTTACAAAGAACTGGATATCTTGACTACGAATCTTTTGAAGAACTTGCAACAGCTTTAGGAGTACCTGCAGATTGGGTTACAGTTTATGAATTTGACTTAACAAGCGAAGGTGCACAAAGAACTGACGGTGATGTTTACATTCTTGTAGTCATCGTTGCAAATAATGTTGTATATGCATCTTGGTTATAAGAATTAATTTACAAGTTTAAAAAAACAATGTATTGACGCTGTGGAATTAGGGGTTCTGCGAATTATCAGAACCCCTTCTTATTCCGTGGTTTTAATTGTATTTATAAGGATTGCTCTAATTTAAAAATGGAGTTTTATTGTAATTTATTTAATAATTAATTAAGAAAAATACCGCATCGACGGATATTATATCGATATACACTTGTGTGCTTTTCTTTATCAAATACACATGAAGGAGTCGCATCGTATGACAAAATACATATCACTGAGAATACTATGGGCATTTATAGTTCTTATAGGTATTCTTACAACTACTTTTATATTTTTAAAGTTACAACCGGTAACTGTTCCTACTCAAATTGATCAAAAAAGAGCTTGGCTACATAGCCAGTACTTTGATGGTTATATGACACGCCAGGTTATTAGTCTAACTGATTTTGAATCAGCAGATTTATACGAGTCGGAAGTCTTAAAATACCAAAATGAAGAAGGTGCGTTTTGGGTTTTCACTTCAAAAAGTGAGGAAGTTTTTTATGTTTATCGCTCAGTTCCAATTATGACTCAATATTTTGTTTGGGTGAAAAATATCGTGACTGAATTTGATTGGGGAGCTTCGACGGTTCTTAAACCAAATATCCCTGTTCAGGAAATATTAGGACCTGCTATTGGGTACTCTTTTAAGATAAACATCTTTATTTTACTACTACAAATACCTTTTGGCTTACTACTGGGTATTACTTCAGCTATTAAGAAAGATACTGTTTTTGATAATTTCGTTCAGATTATAATCATGGTTTTTATATCATTACCATCTTTTGTAGTTATGTTATTATCAATCAAATGGTTTGGCTATGATTTGAAGTGGGTACCTCAGGCATGGCCAGCAGCCGATTCACCGACTTCGATCATCATCAAAGGGTATCTTATTCCCGTAGTTATTATTACAACATCTAGTATTGCTGGTTTAACTCGTGCAGTGCGTGCGGAATTAACAGAAGGTTTAACTAGTGAATATGTTATGTTAGCAAGAACTAAAGGATTAACAAAGAAACAAGCGATATATCGACATGCATTAAGAAATTCATTATTACCTATTATTCCAGGCCTATTATTCTCATTTGTGGGATTGATTTCAGGTTCCGCAATTATAGAACAGGTCTATAGCATACCTGGAGCTGGTGCTGTTATGCTTGAGGCTTTGCAGAGAAGTGATTATAATATTATCATGTTTAACACTGCTTTTTATGGCATTATTGGATTGGTAACTGCTGTGTTTATGGATATTTCATACGGATTTATTGATCCTAGAATAAAGATGGGGGCCAGAAATGTATAACGGCGATAAGAAAAAACTAACTCAAACTGATTTTGAGATGGTCACCCTCGATGAATCAGTTGTCGATAGTGAATTTGAAGGTAAACCAAGAAGCTTTATGGCAGATGCAATTGTTAGATTTGCCAAAAATAAGACAAATGTCGTAGCGTTTTTTATCGTTGCACTTTTTGTTATGTTGTCTATATTTGTTCCAGCGTTCTCACAAAAAGATTTTACATCTCCAGTCGTAAAAAATATTCAAAATCTGCCTCCAAGAGTTCCACTATTGGAAAAATTAGGTATTGCAGATGGGACTATGGTCATTAAAGAAATTCCAGTTGATTACACTAAGGTTGACGAAGCAACAGGATTGTTCTTACCTTTAGATTCATCCTTTGACCCTTTATTCATTAAACCAGGAACACTGGAAAATATCGTTCAGACCTCAACACGTAAAGAGGAATTGACTCTTCATGGACAGAGTGTCATTTACTTGGATGTGTTTTCTAAAGCAACGATTAAATCGTTTGAAACAGTAAGTTTCTCAGCAAACAGTAAAATTCAATTAAATATCCAAACTATTTCTTCTGGAACTAAACTAAAAGTGTATTTGGATGATACAACAACTGCTGATATCTCTGAAGAAGCAACATTATTAGGTGAAATCACTTCAAGTGGTTTATCGACACTGGATGTTCCTTCTGTTCAAAATGCATTCATTTATCTTATTTATGAAAATACTAATTATCAAGAAGATACTACAAACAAGGTTCAAACTGAAATCATTGATATCAAAGTTTTAAGTGAGTCGGAGGACACTATTGCTTATTATGAGGGTTATTCTTTGAGTCGCTTTGTGATACAGTCTTTACCTGAACAAGGTGGTCGGTATGAACGTATTAATGGCGAGTACACCGTAGCTACGTTTAAGTATTATGCTTATAATAAGATATTTTCAAATGTTCGTACTTACATGCCAGGAAAATCAAACTCAAACGAGAAGGGATTTCTTGAGTATCTTGAGGAGTACCCTGAATTAGGAGAAGAATTTGCTCCTTTTATGCAATTAATAGAAGAAAATATACCTACATCAGGCGAAAAAGTACTTGCTATTGATTACACATTTGAAGCAGATGGAGTTCCTATTCGCAAAGTTAACTCTGTTACGATTAGATATAATAAATTTGCTAATTTAGTTACATATACCTATGATTTAGAAATCGATGGTGCTTATAGCAACGGGTTTGATACGATGCCATATTTTTGGTTTGGAACTGATAAAGATGGCCGTGATTTGTTCGGTGCTATTTGGTTAAGTTTAAGAACATCTCTTTTCTTAGGCTTATTAATTTCTGTAATTAATATTATTGTTGGTGTTATTTATGGTGCTGTAGAAGGTTACTATGGTGGTAAAGTTGACTTTGTTATGGAACGTATTTCAGATTACATTGCATCTTTTCCAGGACTAACTATTCTTACAATTATATATTTGAACTATGGTCCAGGTTTATTACTGCTGCTCATTTATTTAACCTATTCTGGATGGATAGGCACAGCATCTACAACAAGAATCCAGTTTTATAGATATCGAGGTCGAGAATATGTTCTTGCATCTAAGAGTTTAGGTGCTAGTGATAAACGACTCATCTTTAAGCATATCCTTCCTAATGGAATAGGTATAATTATTACACGCTCTATTTTAGCAATCCCAAGTATGATATTTGTTGAAGCATCATTGTCATTCCTTGGTTTTGGTATTGGTCGTGGTGTTACATTAGATTTCGGACTATTTAAAATGCCGGGCTTATCATTAGGTGTTATTCTTCAAGAAGGTCAAGGTGCAATGCTCATCCCAGGAAGATTCTATCAGTTATTGATTCCTTCTGTGATCATTATTGTGTTAATGATTAGTTTTAACATGTTTGGTAACGCTCTACGCGATGCATTTAATCCAACATTGAGAGGTCAAGAAAAATGAGTATTGTTAAAGAGGTAGATAAAATGACAAATAGTCACGATAAAACTAAAGAAAACAATACCATTCTTGAAGTCAAAGAGTTGGCTGTATCGTTTCGTACGAATGAAGGTGTTGTAAAAGCAGTACGCGGAGTTTCATATTCATTGCAAAAAGGTGAAACACTTGCAGTTGTAGGTGAATCTGGTTCAGGTAAATCTGTTACTTCACGCGCAGTAATGGGGATTTTAGCAGGTAACTCTATCATTGATGGTGGTTCTATTATTTACGAAGGACAGGATCTCCTTAAACTACGTGAGGATGAATTCCACAAAATTAGAGGGAATAAAATTGGAATGATTTTCCAAGACCCAACATCATCTTTGAATCCAATCATGAGAGTCGGAAAACAAATTGCTGAAGGAATGATTGTAAATGGGAAGCGTAAAAAAGACAAGTTTAATGAACTAATCCAAAAAGACTATCAAGCTTTTATTAATGCAGGATATGACTTGGATTCGTATAAGACTAATTTTAATTATAAGAAGGCTAAAAAAGATAATATTAGTCGTTATAATCTAGAAATAAAACAAATTAAAGCTAATTTAAGTATCAGTGAAGAACAAAAAAATCATTATATTCAAGAAAACCAGGAAATACTCAAGCGAATTAGTGAAAGTAAACCAGTTCTTGATCAAGCTGATAGAAAACAAAAAATCGTTGATACAAAGAAAACACTTAAAACACTTAAAAAAGTATTAAAAGAAAAAAAGAAAGAAGCTAAAAAGATTGTTGATGCAGAATATCAAGGTTATAAAAAAGCATATCTTGATAAAACATTAGCTATCTACCAATCTATAGGTCAAGACAATTGGAAATCTAAAGTAAAATTTTTTCTAGCGGTTAAATTCTTACCTTTGTTCAAGCACATGAAGTTTGATTTTTCATACAAAGGAGATTATAAACAAATTTCTGATGAATACGAAACTTATTTAAGAAAGATCAATGTTACGACATTAGAAGCTAGAGAAGAATCTTTACGAATAATGGAAGAAGTGGGTATTCCACAACCAGAAAAGCGTATTAACATGTATCCTTTCCAATTTTCTGGTGGTATGAAACAACGTATTGTTATTGCGATTGCTTTAACTGCAAATCCAGAAGTCTTGATTTGCGATGAACCAACAACTGCTTTAGATGTAACAATTCAAGCGCAAATCCTAGAATTGTTGAAGAGACTTAAGAAAGAACGTGGTTTATCTTTAGTATTTATTACTCATAACTTGGGTGTTGTTGCTAATATGGCTGATAGAGTTGCTGTAATGTATGCAGGAAAAGTAGTTGAGTATGGAAAAGTGGACGAATTATTTTTTAATCCTAAACATCCATATACTTGGGCATTATTATCAAGTATGCCAGATTTATATTCAAATGATCGTTTAATTACAATACCTGGAACTCCGCCTAATATGCTTTATCCACCGAAGGGTGATGCGTTTGCACAGCGTAACAAATATGCTATGAAGATTGATTTTGAAGAAATGCCACCAATGTTTAAGGTGTCAGATACGCATTATGCTGCTACATGGTTGTTACATGAGAATGCTCCAAAAGTGGAAATGCCAGAACTCATTCGTCAGAGAATTGAAACGATGACTAATAAAATCGAATCAATGAAAGATGAAAAGAAAGATAATGCAAAATAAATGCATATAAAAACGTGTTCATGTAGCACGACTAATCCTGTTTTGTAAAAATTAAGTAGGTGAAAATAAGAGATGAATGACACTCAAAATAAAGAAATCGTGTTAAAAGTTGATAATTTTAAACAACATTTCATCACTGGTAGAGGAAAGTATAGAATCTACAATAAAGCTGTTGATGGTGTGTCTTTTGAAGTTCGTAGAGGTGAGGTTTTTTCTTTAGTTGGAGAATCTGGTTGTGGAAAGACAACAACAGGAAGAACAATTATGAGACTTTACCAACCAACAGATGGTGAAGTCTATTTGTTGGGTAGAAGAATTGTTGCCGGAACTTTGTCGCTTAAATTAAAGCGGAAGCAAGTTAACAAACAGTTGGCTTCAAAGAAATTAGAATTAAAAAACAACCAAATAACTAAAGAAGAATATGATTTATTTGCTTCTGAAGTTGCTAAAGAATTGGATGATATTAAAAATGAAATTAAACAAAGAAAGTTAGACCAAGAGAATAGATATATTCCCTCAGAAGATGAAATAAAGGCAGATAAAGATGTAGCAAAAGCTAATATTGCTCAATTGAAGATTAAGATAGCTAAATTAGACGAGGAATTAAAGTTACTTAAAGAAAAATATACTTCGAATATTGATAGTACTAAGTCTGAAGATAAAGAAAATATTAAACCAGCAAAAAACTATCGTATGAAAGTAAAAGAAATTCAAACTTCAATACGTCGATTAAAAGATGAAATAAACAAAAATATCATGTCTTCTAAAGCTGCTAGTCAATCATTATTAAAGAAAATGCAAATGATTTTCCAGGATCCTATCGATTCACTTGATCCTCGTATGACTGTAAAAGAAATTATTTCTGAAGGTCTATACATTAACGGCATTAAAAATAAAACTATGGTTAGCGAAAAAGTATATCATGCGTTAAAACTTGTTGGTTTGTCTCCAGAACATGCTTCTCACTATCCACATGAATTTTCGGGTGGCCAGCGTCAGCGTGTAGGAATAGCTCGTGCAATCGTATGTGATCCAGAAGTTATTATTGCTGATGAGCCTATTAGCGCACTTGACGTATCAATTCAAGCACAAATAATTAATCTATTAAATGATTTGAAGAATGAGTTAGGTCTTACTATTGTTTTCATTGCACATGATTTATCAGTCGTGAAACATTTTAGCGATACTGTTGCAGTTATGTACTATGGACGTATTGTTGAAATGGGAGATAAAAAACTTGTCTTTGATCACCCGCTTCATCCGTATACTAAGAGTTTGATTTCTTCTATTCCTGTTCCTAATCCACACTATGAACGATTAAGAGAAGGTATTTCACGATATAATCCAGAAAGCCATAATTATACACCTGAAACAATAGTTGAGCTACGTGAAATTGAACCAGGACATAAAGTTCTCTGTAGTGAAGAGGAGTATCAGGTATATAAGAAGATAGTTAATGAGAAAAAATAAAAGATACATTCAATTTTTACTAGCCTATATGAAAAGTATAGGCTTCTTGTTAATATTATCGCTACTCATGCTTTTTTTCACATATGATTTTGAATTCAAGCATAGCAATATCAGTAATTCTTTATTTGTCCCTAATATGTTGGTCTTCTTAGTATCCATGGGTATAAATCTTGGAGCAGGTAATATTTTTAATCCAATTAATTATACATTAAGAAAATTCATTAATCCGAAGAAAATAAAAGAGTCATATGGGGATTATGCCGGTTATATAGAGGAAAAAAAACGAGACAATAAAAATGTTTGGTTTCTTTCTTTTGCAACATTGACATTACTATTTGTTGCATATCTATTTACAATTATTTGATCGATAGAGATAATGTTTTGAAAGGATGTTGTAATCTATGAAAAGAATTATTTTGACAGTTTTAACAGTATTAATGGTTTTTATTTTAGTGGGTTGTAAAACAACTGATATTACAGAAACACCAGAAAAGGTTTACTATAGTGTAACCTTTGACGCTATGGGGGGGGAAAATGTAAGCCCGCAGACAATTGAGACTGGTCAATTGGCTGTAGAACCCGTTGATCCAGAAAAAGAGGGGTTTTCGTTTGAATACTGGTATACCAGTGATGTTAACACACCATTTCTATTCACAACACCTATCATATCAAACATAACTTTAAATGCTTTATGGAAAGCCGACCCTATTATCATTGTTAAGACAAATGAAGAACTTATACAAGAAGATATTGATGCGCTTGAAGACTCTATTTATGTCTCAAGATATTTCATTGATACACCTTCTCGTGGGCCTGTTAATAATTCTTTGATTGTTTGGTCTTCAACAAGTAAATATATTTCAAGAAATGGTATTGTTTTACCGCTTTTATCAAACGAAGAGGCGGTTGCTGGAACAATTAAAGCTCGTTTTAGTCTGAATGGTACTGTTGTGAATCATCAATTTGATGTTCCTTTAAGTCACCCAGATCCAGTCGTCATTGAAAATCAGAGAACAGTACAGTTTCAGAATAAAACTACTGAATACGATGTTGCTGATACTGAAGTCAATCTATTATTTGAAGAGAATGGGTCAGTTCCTTACATTAAGATTTCTGATTTCTTCAATTTATTAGAGGGTTTCATCGATCCCAAATATGAATTCACATATGAACTAGAAGGTTCCATATTGACTGTATCTTACGATTATCTTGATGAAGATGAAAATCAAGATTATTTAGATGGGTTATCTGACTTTGATGGTCTTTATCATTTGCAGTTGATTCTAGATACTGTAGAAAATACAATTAGTACACCAGATCCTGGTTTTTATTGGGCATATGTCTATTCAACAGCTACTAATTATGGCAGACATATTAAGTATGATCGTGATAATGAAAATGCATACTACGATGAAGGTGATACACTCATTTATGACTTAGATGATTATAGTATGGATATTATCATGTATGAAAATGATGCTGTATTACCATATTATATTGCGAACCAATTGTTTGCAGGATCCAGTTATTATAATGTTTATTATAATTTTGACGGGTTATATGGCATATATTCTTTACCTGAATATGGTGAAACAGAATATGAGGCAATTCACAATTCATCTGTTAGCAAACAATCTATTCCTGCTGATTTAGTAGCACACACTTTTAATTTTTTAGGTTTTGCTTTTAATGAGTTTTATGGAACACAAGAAGTCATGGGAATTGAAGATTACTATGATATGCTATTTTCGCGTAAAGATGAGCTTTTAAACGATAATGCTTCATTATTTGATGATATTCTATTTAACATAATTAGTAAGGACATTGATGAGCCACATACATCATATGGATATCCTGGATATTACAATGATCCTGAGTATTACGGACCAAGATTAACGTCACTGGAACAACTGGGACCTAGAGTTAGCAGTTTTTATAACGATGGTTTATATGCCGTTGATGATGCAATAGCTGCGAAGTGGGATATAACACCTACATCATGGGCTGCAGATGATCCAAATAGACCACTTTACTGGTTCTTAAACTCAAATAAAACAGCAGTAGTGCTTTCACTTGATGGATTTAACACGTCTGATATTGAAGAGTCTTCAACTTACCAAGAGGATTTGTTGGATGCAATCTTAAATGTTTCTGGAGATTCAATTGTTCCAGCGATTACAAATGGAAATAAGTACTTTTTCTACAATAACTCGACACAAGAAATTGAACTTGCTGAAATACTTGTTAAGGGATTGACGCAAAATGTACTAACTACTTACGTCGCAGATTTAGAAACTAACGGGTTTATATATGATCAATCAAATAAACTCTATACTAAGTCATTTAGTGACAAACATTATGGTGTTAAAGTTGGTTATGATGATGAATTCCAACTATTTTATCTAGGAGTTCTTCAACTAGATTCAACAGAAGAATTAAATGACTTCGTTGATAATTTAGCTGCAGAAATACATGATTTAATTCTTGGTGACAGTGCGGTTTACATGGAAATGTATTTAGAAAAAATAATGAAAGAAACAACCATTTTGGATTCAATCATTTTGGATTTAACATTTAATACAGGTGGAAATGTTGGCGCACTATATCGTGTATTAGGATTTGTTACTGAACAACCATTTAAAGTTTCATCGATGGATGGAGATACAAATAGTACATCGATTGGTTATGTTTACATTGATGGTGTACCAAATTACAGTCACTTAAATTGGGGAATTTTACAATCACCAGCAACATTTTCAGCAGCGAATCAAATGTCTACAATTTTTAAAGAAAATGGATTAGGTGTCATTATTGGTACTCAATCAGGCGGTGGTGCATCTTCGATTACTCCAATTCTATTACCTAACGGATCAGCATTCACCATGTCTTCAAATTCAATCAATGCATTTACAACAGAGACTGGCGATTCCGAAAACCCATATGAATTCCATTCTAATGAATTTGGTATTGTGCCAGATGTTGAAGTTTCTTTAGAGGATATTTATGATAGTATTTTGTTGTTATCAATCCTTACAACATATTACAAAAAATAGTAAGTCATATTGAATAATTATATCTACGCCTGTTGCATTTGAATTATTTAGTCATAAAAAAGGCGATAAGAGAAATGCAAAAGCTTAAATGCATTATATAACTTTAATAGTCAAATAAAAAGGCACAATCTCATAGGATATTGTGCCTTTTTTGTAATAGGATAGTATTTTAAGTTTAATATCAAAGTTATATTGCTTATCAAATACATTAATCTTTTTCTAATAAACAATTTTTTTCAATAAATCAACAGCTAAACGATAATATGAATTAGGCGCATAGGTTTCACTGTATAAAAAGTAAGATGATTTTGATTGATTTTCATAAAAAAGATTGATATTAACGACAGATCGAACCCCCACTTTACTGAAAGTCACATAATCACAACTATCTTTAATCTTTGGAGTAAGAAATTGTCCTGACTTTGCAATATATACAGTGTAGTTGACAATACGCTGTTTATTCTTATAAAGTGAATCTTCTAATCGATTTATCTCATTAACTATAAGCTTACTTTGATAACTAATACTTGGTTGATGAATCACTACAAATACCATGAGCATCGGTCTTTTTAGTAGAAATATTTTACGATCCTTTGCATATTTTTTAAAAATAGTAAAATCATCAGATTTGAAATGTGCTGTAAAACCATTGTTTTCTAAACTTTTTTTGAATGCTTCTGTATCAGGAGCAAGTGTTTTTTGCAATGAGGGACCTTGTTTTTCTTTTAATCGATAAAACATAACATTTTCAATATGATACATTAGTCGAGGTCTAAGGAAAACGATTCCCATAATCAGTACTAAAATCAACAGCATCACTATAGAAATTTTCGAGTTTTCATTAATTGGCAAAACAAAAACTGTGATGATTCCAGCAATCATGGTAATGGTATAGACGATAAAATATGTAAAATATTTTTTAAATTTCTTTTTTGCATTAATCAAAATTGTCACCTCTATTAACAATGAAATTATAACATAATACGACATGTATGAAAAGAAGATTTTCAAAAACAATAAAAAATAAAAGAGCCTCTTTTGAAGCTCATCATTTACCATTTGTGAACGACTCCTC
>CAYJBI010000013.1:0-20823 GCA_964368345.1 uncultured Mariniplasma sp.
TTCATCATCTACATGTTTTTCTTTATACTCATTGAAGGGATAATCTTCAAATTGCATTCCAAATAACTCAAAGAACAGATGATATGATTCTTCATTTAGATATTGTTCATTTACCGATATATAAGTTTTCCGTTCACTATGGCACCTAAATCATCTCCATCATAACCAAATGCATCCTCAAATTCAGTAGAATCGTAGATACCATCATAGGTGATGGTATAAATACGTTCAAAATTATTGCTGAATATACCTTTAATCGTATACGTTTTAGAAAAGTCAATTTCTTCAGTCAGCACAACATATCCTGTTGTACCATCAATCGATTTATCACTGGTTGCAACTTCAACATCATCTTTATAGATCGTAATGTTATCAACACTGAGTAACTCGGTCGTGACAAAATGAATTCGGTTTAACTGATTGAAATAGGCTAGTTTGAATTTAGGATTCTTATCAGGGCCATTAACATCATCCATACCATAACCAACACGTAGATCACCTTCAACTAAATAGATATGAAGTTCGCCACTTGTATAATCCTCAGGGATTGTAATGAACCGGTCATTATCGATATCTTTTTGAGCCCATTCCCCTTTTCTAACAATAAATCCAAGTTCTGAAGCCTCTGCTAGATCACCTTCTAGTGTGATCTTTGTTACAACACCACCAAAGTTAAAAATGGTAGCGGTATCATCTTCATCAAAAGAATAGCTAGCACCATCTTGTGAAACCGGTTTGCTCTGCCAGACCCATATATTCCAGTCTGTATAGTCTGCTTGATAGCGATAGTAATGGATGTAGACATCCGTTACATCAGCAGCAGAAATAACAAACTGAAACATAAAGGCGATTAACGGCATCATAAAGGCAAAAATCAATATTTTTTTAATTTCGTTTTCTCTCCTCTTTACCCCATTAAATCATCGATATTCTTGCTAAATATACGCTGTTATGGAGGCTTTTTACACGCCTTCATCATACTATAAAATCATCAAAAAGTAAACTTTTGCACATGAGCGTAAACGCTTGCATTATAAAACCTTCGATGGTAGAATGAAGGCATAGTTTCATGAAATGAAGGAGAGGAAAACATGAATAAAAAATTATTATTTCTATTTTTAATTTTAACATCTGTATTCGTTCTTGTAGGATGCAAAAAAGATGCACCACTTACCATTTGGGTGGGTACTGAATCTGTTGAATTCTATCAAGATGCAATTGCAGATTATCTCGTGATGTATGAAGAGGAAAACGGAGAGGCATTCCCACATACGATCGAAGTTAAAGGTGCAGACACTGGTTCTGCAGCAGCAACATATTTAGAAGATACTGAAGCTGGTCCTGATATATTCACGGTTGCACATGACAATCTTGGAAAATTGATTGCTGGATCGAGCAGTATTGCTCCAGTGACTGATGCTGATTTATTAGCACAAATTGAAAATGACAATCCTGATACATTTAAGAATGTCATCAAAGGTAATGTTGGTGGACAAACATATACATTTGGCGTACCTTATATTGCACAGGCACTTGTTCTTTTTTACAATAAGGATTTAGTTACAGCAGAACAAGTTCAAACTTGGGAAGGCATTTTAGCAGCAGCAAAAGCAGTTGATAAACAAGCTTTATCCTTAACAGGTACTGATGGATTCAATAATTCATTCTTACTTTTAGCGACAAACGCAACCACAGGTGAGTCTTCACTCAAACTTTATGAAGGTGGCGACATTATGGAAAACTACGCTTCAGGTGATGACATGGTATCTGTGATGAAATGGGGTCAACGTTTCTTTACCGATCCAAACGGTCCAAAACGTCCAACCGACTCAGGATGGCAAATTGAACTTAAAGATGGTATTTCATTATCTGTTATTTCAGGTGCATGGCACTATAATGCTGCTGTATCAGCACTTGGTAGTAAATTAGGTATTGCAAAACTTCCAGCATTTACAGTTACCGAAGCAGATGCATATGGCACAGTTCAAGCAGGTACAGTGTTCCAATCTGGAACATTTGCTGATGCGAAGATGTTTGTCATGAAGAAGAATAGTAAATATCAAGAATTCTTACAAGATATTGTGAAGCATTTATCAAGCAAAGAAGTTCAAGAAGCATCTTATGAAGAAGTTCAAAACTTACCAGCATATAAGAATGCTGCAGTCGAATTTGAATCGATGACTGGTACTACTTCAGAGGCTCAATTAGCTGCTGCACAAATCGAAATGTTTGAACATGGTATTCCCCAACCCTTTGGTTTTGACAATCGTTTTAATTTTTACTTCTATTCTAAAGGTGCACCAGATCTTATTCTAGAAATTCTTGAAAACAAGAGTGGTACAGAAACAGGAATGTTTACATCTCACGAAGCGATTAAAGCTCAATTACTCACTATTGAGAGTATTTGGAAAACAGGAGAAAAAGAATAATTCTGATTTGATATAGGAGGATCCAATGAATGATCAAAATGCTTTAAAGCAGAATATAATTCAAAAAATCTTTTCCTCCATCCTTAAATCCATTAAAAGTTTTAGCTACGGTATCTACCGTGGCCTTAAACGCTTTGTTTTAGGTGTGAAGAAAAGTGTTGTTCGCTTTGGCAAACGCTTTATGGATGGTAGTGTGTTTACTAAAGTATCACACGTTATCATGGGTTTTGGCCAATTAGCGAGACGCCAAATTGCAAAAGGTATAATTTATTTATTACTGCAAGTAGGTTTTATTTTTATCATGGTGACATCACCAACAGTCAACAGAACACCGATTGGTTTTAAAGCTTTAGGAAATCTTATTACGCTTGGTACCAATGAAGGTGATGTCTTTAATCCAGCAGATAACTCGATGTTAATGATGCTCTTTGGTGTTGTTACTTTGGGTATTATCGGTATGTTTATAGCTGGTTATTTATCGAATGTTCAAAGTTCATATCATAACGATTTATTGATCCGTAGTGGTAAACGTGTATTAACGTTTAAAGAAGATTTGGCTGAACTACTTGATAGCAGATTCCATGTTACCATGTTAACACCAGCTATTTTAGGTATTGTCACATTTACTGTTTTACCAACGGTATTTATGATTTTGATTGCTTTTACTAATTTTGATGCGCAGCATCCAGCCGGGCAAATCTTATTTGACTGGGTTGGATTTGAAAATTTCAAGAGCGTATTTACTGGACAAGGAGAAGTTGCAGTTCGCTTTTTCCCAGTCTTGAGTTGGACACTCGTTTGGGCGTTCTTTGCAACGTTTTCGAACTATATTGCTGGGATTTTATTAGCCTTGCTAATTAATCGTCGTACGATTAAACTCAAAAAACTATGGCGTACCGTCTTTATCATGACGATTGCAATACCACAATTTATTTCACTACTCGCTGTTAGAAGTATTTTATCTGAGTATGGTCCAGTGAATGAATTGCTCATCACACTGGGTGTCACAAATTCACCGATTTCATTTTTAGGGACAGCTCAGAACCCAATGACTGCAAGAGCAACTATTTTACTTGTTAACTTATGGGTTGGTATTCCTTATACCATGCTTATGACATCGGGTATCTTGATGAATATTCCAACAGACTTATATGAAGCGGCGCAAATTGATGGTGCAACTAAACGACAAGCATTCTTAAGCATCACGATTCCTTATATCGTGTTTGTTACAACACCGTATTTGATTACCTCATTTGTTGGTAATATTACAAGCTTTAACATTATTTACTTATTAACAGGTGGTGGACCAGCTGTTGGTGGTGGATATAAAGCAGGATCAACCGATTTACTTGTCACATGGCTCTATAAGTTAACCATTGATGAAAATGAGTACAACATGGGTTCTGTCATCGGTATTTTCACCTTCTTAATCACAGCTACAGGTACCCTATTATCGTATCGTAAGAGTAAAGCATATAAAGAAGAGGAGGCTTTCCAATGAGAAATCAGGATGCAAAACCTAAATATAAAAGCGTTAAGCGTCAGGAACAAATTTCCACGATTTCAGGCTATGTGACACTAGTTATCATGTCAGTCATTTGGTTATATCCTGTTCTTTGGATTATTTTAAGTGCATTCAGAACTGAACGCAATGACCAAGGTCAACTCATTGGGATTGTTGTCTCAAATTACTTCCCTAAAGCGATTGGTTTTGAAAATTTTGTAAACTTATTTAACAACACGTTGTTTCCAAGATGGTTTGCCAATACCTTATTTGTTTCACTGATTTCATTTGTCCTTTCAACGTTTTTGACGTTAACAGTGGCATATGTTATGAGTAAACTTAAATTTAAGGCTAGAAAATCGTTTTTGAATATTGCGCTGATCTTAGGTATGTTCCCAGGTTTTATGTCAATTATAGCGATTTATTACATCTTAAAAGCGATGAATCTGACACAGACATTGTTTGCTTTAATTCTTGCATATTCTGCAGGAGCTGGTTTAGGATTCTATGTTGCTAAAGGATTTTTTGATTTAGTTCCTAACTCGCTTTTAGAATCAGCAAGACTTGATGGAGCTACCAATTTCCAAATATTTACACGTATTATCTTACCGCTATCGAAACCTATTATTATTTATACAGCACTTTTATCATTTACAGGACCTTGGATGGACTTTATCTTCGCCAGGGTCATCTTGGGGGAAACCAATCCCGAATTACATACGGTAGCCGTTGGGCTTTACTCGATGCTTTATGGATCCCAATCAACGGTTGACCCCAACAGATTTACCATGTTTGCTGCAGGTAGTGTCTTAGTTGCGATTCCAATCGTAACACTATTCTTATCCATGCAGAAGTATTATGTTGAAGGCGTCACTGCTGGCGCTGTGAAAGGTTAATTCATGAAAAAGATTTTTGTAATCGTTGTTCTGATCGGTTTATTATTTGTCGCATCATCATGTAAACCAAAGGAAGTTGAAGTGATTCTAGATGGAATCACGATTGAAGAAAAAGATGATCTTTACCGGGTTTATTATGAAATCTTTGTGGGTGGTTTTTCAGACTCTGACAAAGATGGAATGGGTGATTTAAGAGGGATAATCAATCGTTTGGACTACTTAAATGATGGTGACTTTTCATCGGGAAAAAGTTTAGGTGTTACAGGTTTGTGGCTCATGCCTATCATGCATTCACCAAGTTATCATAAGTATGATGTCAGGGACTATAAATCAGTCGATCCCGCTTATGGAACACTTGATGATTTCAAAGAACTGGCAGATAAAGCTGATGAACGTGGAATCAACATCATTATTGACTTGGTATTAAATCATACATCGGTTTATCATGATTGGTTTAGAGATGCCAAACAAGCCGTTAAAGACGGAAATATGACATCACCTTATCTTGAGTATTATACGCTTGTTACGCAAGAAGAAAAAATACCAGGTCGTACATATTATCCATTTGAAGGTAATCTATTCTATGAAGGAAACTTTTCAAGTCAGATGCCAGAACTCAATATGGATAGCGATTTAGTGAGAGCTGAAATTGTATCCATCTTAGAATTTTGGTTTGATTTAGGTGTCTCAGGTTTTAGACTGGATGCCACTAAGTATGTTTATTACAATGAGCATGACAAGAATATCTCATTTTGGAACTGGTTTATGGAGGAAGTTAAAAAGATTAAACCAGATGCCTATGTTGTTGGTGAAACGTGGTCACCAGATAGTCAGATTGCAAACTATTATGAATCATTTAGCAATTTTGATTTTGGTATGGCACAATCCGAAGGAATGATTGCACAAACGGCTAATGGAATTGAGTCTGTAAATGGTTTTGTAAAGTATTTAAATAATTACCGTAACCTTGTTTTATCGGTTAATCCCAACGCGATTTTGCAGCCATTTATCTCAAATCATGATATGAATCGTGCTGCTGGTTACTTGTCAGTACCGGATGGCAGAATGCAAATGGCTGCTAATCTCTATCTTTGGTCCTATGGCACACCATTCTTATATTATGGTGAAGAAATAGGAATGAAAGGTAGCAGAGGTACAGAAAATACCGATGCGAACAGAAGATTAGCCATGCTATGGGGAGATAGAGATTCTGTTAAGAATCCGATTGGATCAACGTATGATATTGATCGTCAGACCAATGGAACGGTTAAAGACCAACTCAAAGAAGCATCAAGTTTGTATAATTATTACAAGAAAATCATTCTCTTAAGAGAAGCTAATCCTGAAATTGCAAGAGGTATGTATACCCCACTTGATTTTGATGGTTATACAACGTTTGGAGGATTCTTATCAACGTATCAAAATAGTACGGTTGGAGTTTTTCATAATACCGGTATGACTGAAATCGAAATTGATTTAAGTTTATACACTGATTTTGATTTTAATGAGGTCAGAGGTTATGCTGGAGAGGGCACTGCAAAAATTGAAGGAACGGTCTTAATTATCAGTCCTTTGACCAGTGTGATAATAAAGTAACGGTTTCACATTGCAAGTAAAGTGGTATATATTGCTTAAACTTTGCAATAAATGATATAATGAAAGCGCTTATTTCAAAAGAAAAAGGAGAGGATACTATGAAGAAGCTTGTTTTATTGTTAGTTACATTATTTGGAGCATTTGCATTAGTTGGTTGTGTTAGTGGAGAAATTCTAGCTGATGCTGATCATGATTATTATATCACTGGTCAATTTGAAGGTTGGTCAGGTAATAATGAAGATTATAAGATGGAAGCTATCGCTCGTAACGATGAAAGAATTAAGTCAATCGTTAAAGAAACTAAGGGTGCTGAAGCTATTTACATTACTGAAGTAACATTTTCTGCAGAAGCAGCTGGTTGGACAGCTGGCCCATATAAAGTTGGTGATGTTATCAAAACTTATGATGGTAATTTAACATTCAAAGTTACACAAACCAATGCAGGAGATGAAGTTCCAAATTGGTGGGGTCAAGCGCCAGAATCGGGAAAAATTGATAACTTAACTCCTGAAACTGCATTTGTTCCAAACTTCACTGAAGAAGAAGCATTTGAAGGTTCTGGTAAATGGAACGATAACCCTGTTGTATTAGAAGCTGGTACATACTATGTTGTATATATTAAGTTTGCTGATACTAAAGCAGTAGCTGTTATTGCAAAATAATCTGAAGAATGCAAAGTGAAAAGGTATACTCCGGTATGCCTTTTTTTTGCGTATCTCTCACATAATGTGAATATGTAAACGGTGGCATAGCATGAACCAACATCTTTTATGTTAATATATTAATGTATATTAACTTAAGGAGACGACAATGAAAACATCATTTAGAGATAAACAAGCCTTCAAGCAGGCCTTTTTAAATGGTTTAAATGACATTTATCAAGTATCACTTGAAGCTTCGACGATAGAACAACGCTATACTGTTTTAGCGAAGTTGCTTGATCAAGAACTTGAAGGTGATCTTCAAAAAACAGACAGCTTTGTTAAACAAAATAATTTAAAGAAAACAATCTATTTTTCGATGGAATTTTTAATGGGACGTTTAATCACAAATAACCTTTATAACAGTGGACATTACGCCATTGTAAAAGAAGCATTTATGGATTGGGGTCTTGATTTAAACGAAGTCGAAAACGCCGAAAGCGATGCAGGTTTAGGTAATGGAGGGTTAGGAAGACTTGCTGCATGTTTCATGGACTCAGCAGCATCGGTTGGCCTACCTTTATACGGAAATAGTCTTCGTTATCAACACGGTTTCTTTGTGCAAGACATCAAGAATCATAAACAGGTTGAATTTCCAGATCCATGGCTTAATCAACCTTTTATATGGGAAAAGCGTGTTGAAAAAGATGCCATCGAGATTCCTTTATTTGGTTATGTAGAACATACTAAACTCATTAATCCTCAATGGATTAAAGCTGTTCCCTATGACGTTAAGATTGTCGGTGATCAAAATGGGGTTGTGACAACACTTCGCCTCTGGTCAACTGAACCTTCAGACCGCCAAGAAGTGAAAAGTGAAGAGTACGTCAGCATGACCCGCAAAATCTCGGATTCACTATATCCAGATGATTCAACTGAAGATGGAAAGACACTCCGCTTAATGCAGTCATATGTCTTTAGTGCAGCTGGCGTTAAATCAGCATTTAATGAACATAAAGCATTAGGAAGAGATATCCGTACAATTCCTGAATATTATACCTTCCAAATCAATGATACCCATCCGACACTCGTCATTCCTGAAATGATGAGAATACTCATGGATGAAGAAGGTATTGGTTATGAAGAAGCATGGCATATCACTCAAAGATCATGCGCGTTCACCAACCATACCATTTTAGCTGAAGCCTTAGAAAAATGGAATATCAACATATTCAGAAACTTACTTCCAAGAATTTATGAAATCGTCGCTGAAATGAATCGTCGGTTTAAGTTTATTCTTGAATCGGATGGTCGTTTCAATAAAGAGCAAATCTATCTGATGTCTCTGATTGGACAAAACCATGTTCGTATGGCGCATATTTGTATTTATGGCTCATTTTCAATCAATGGTGTTGCAGAACTCCATACCAATATTTTAAAGAACAATGAGATGAGAAACTTTTATCATCTTTATCCCTTAAAGTTTAACAATAAAACCAACGGAATCACTCATCGCAGATGGCTCATTCATACCAACCCTGAACTCGTAGCTATTTTAGATGAAACGATTGGAAAAGATTGGCATAAAGATTTAACAAAACTTGTTAAGTTTGACCAATATCGTTTCGATCGTGATGTTCAGTTTAAAGTAGATTTAATGAAACGTGCTAAGAAACAATCACTTGCTGATCGCATTAAAAAAGATACAGGTGTCGAACTTTCTGTCGATAGTATCTTTGATATCCAAGTTAAACGTCTTCACGAATATAAACGTCAGCTTTTAAATGTACTTCATATTATCTATGTCTATCAACGTTTAAAGAGTGATCATGCGTTTAAGGAATCTTA
This sequence comes from uncultured Mariniplasma sp., assembly GCA_964368345.1. GTDB lineage: Bacteria > Bacillota_I > Bacilli_A > Acholeplasmatales > Acholeplasmataceae > Peloplasma. Next base: position 8,915 of record CAYJBI010000013.1, read on the forward strand.
TTACCCGCATTCATTCATCTTTGGTGCGAAGGCCGCACCATCTTATCATATGGCAAAATCAATTATTGAATTGATTGACACTGTAGCTGAAGTCATTAATAACGATCAGGAGACTAATCAATTATTAAAAGTCGTGTTCGTTAGAAATTATAACGTCACCTATGCAGAATACATCATGCCAGCTGCTGACTTATCCGAACAGATCTCAACAGCAACCAAAGAAGCATCTGGAACAGGAAACATGAAGTTTATGATGAACGGTGCGATTACGATTGGCACGATGGATGGAGCAAATGTTGAGATTGTTGAAAAAGCGGGTTATGAAAACGAGATTATCTTCGGTCTATCCGCTGAAGAAGTGACTAAACTATATACGTTTAATGGCTACAAGCCACGTGAAATCTTTGATCAAGATCCACGCTTGCAACAAGTATTCCAGTACATTAGAAAACTTAACCCAAACCCACAACATTTTGACTATATTTTAAACGCATTACTCAATAGTGATTACTTCCTAGTGATGAAAGATTTTCAAGCTTATGTTAAAGCACATGAAGTTGCAAATAGCGCGTATAAAAACCGGACCCGCTGGTTAGCGATGTCTATTTCAAATATTGCAAATTCGGGTTATTTTACATCTGATCGTACGATTGAACAATATAATAATGACATTTGGAAATTAAAGAAAATCACATTTTAAGAGGTGATTGTAGATGGCAAAAAAAACAGACCTGATTTTAAGAACGTATACGTTTTATCAACTATTTCCAAGACAACACAGTCATACCCACGATTTAAAAGGTGTGATGGGTGATCTCGATCGCATTAAGAATCTCGGTGTCGACGTCATTTATCTTCTTCCAATACACCCTATTGGGAAAACTTCACGTAAAGGCAGCCACGGCAGCCCTTATTCCATTGTTAACTATCTTGAAATTCATGAGGATTTAGGCACTATGGCTGATTTTGATAAACTTGTAGATGAAGCACACAAACGTGGTCTAAAAGTTATGATTGATATTGTATTTAACCATACATCAAGAGATTCACTTCTTGTCAAAGAAGAACCCTCGTGGTTTTACTGTAATCAACAAGGTGAACTTGCTAATCGCGTTGGTGATTGGAGTGATATTACCGATCTTGATTTTAAAAAAAGACCTGTTTGGGATTATTTGATAGATGTCTTGCTGTTTTGGGCTAAAAAGGTAGATGGATTCCGCTGTGATGTAGCACCCCTTATTCCACTTGATTTTTGGCTAGAAGCACGCAGCAAAGTAGAACAAATCAATCGTAACTTGATCTGGTTGTCTGAGTCTGTACATCCGGGTTTTATCAAGTATCTACGCGACTTAGGCTTCGATTGTCATAGCGATAGCGAAATGTATCAAGCGTTTGACATTCTTTATGACTATGATATCTATGAGGATATGAATGTATACCTTGAAAATCCGAAACATTTAAAGACGTGGATTGATTCAGTGGAAAGACAGGAAACAACCTATCCTAAAAACTATATTAAATTAAGAAGTTTTGAAAATCATGATCAAAAAAGACTGCGTTCTAAAGTAAGAGATGACATTCATTTTAAGCAGATGGTTGCTTTAAGTTTCTTTATGAAAGGTTCTGCATTTATCTATGCAGGTATGGAGCACCAAGATCGTCATCAACCCTCACTATTTGAAATAGAAGAGGTGAGTTGGAATCAAAAGCTTTCGTTAGAACCATTCTTTTCGAGGCTTGCTAAGTATAAAAAACAACCCATTTTTGCTTATGGTACGTTTCATATTCACCATAAAGAAGGCGTGGTTGTTATGAGTTATCAGTATCAACATCAATTCATATTAGGTATTTTTAACCTTGAACTCGAAAAATCGGTTCAAGTTCCCTTGATTGATGGCATTTACACAAACTTTATCGATGAATCAGAAATTGTTATTTCAAATCAAACACTTGAACTAAATGATTCACCCATCATCATCGACACATTGAAGGAACATATCAGATGAGAATATTTATTGATGCATTTACACTTCTTCGCATCGAATCAGATGCTTATATAAACCAAATCGAGATACCTACACATACCATCAAATGGCTGAAAAATGAAGGCTACAATCAGTTCTTCACTTTAGAACGTCCAATAGAACTACACCTTCATGACAAGATTACCATTAATAACGACATTTATCCCCTTGAAATAGGGTTAGTCACTTTAACCAAAGAATTTGAAACAAAATATCGTTATGATGGAAAACTCGGTTATGACTATTCACCTTCATCCACACGTTTTTCACTTTTTTCTCCAGTAGCCAAAGAAGTGTTTGTTGTCATTGATGATATTGCATACCCGATGACATACAAGGAACCAATTTGGGACCGTGTCATTGATGGTGATATGGATGGTAAGCGCTATGTTTATCGAATTCGACTTACTGATACATTCAAAGATGTGAATGATCCCTATGCGAATGCGATGGGACTTGACGGATCATATATTATCAATTGGAAAAAACTTGATCCCATTCATCCAACACCTATTAAATTAAAACGTTATGTCGATGCAGTGATCTACGAAGGTCATGTGCGCGATATGACCGTTAACTTAGACGTTCAATCGAAAGGTGTCTTCCAAGGATTAACTGAAAAAAGTAAACTTCTTAAAGGAAGTGTCTTACAGTATATCAAGCGTCTAGGAATGACCCATTTACAGCTTTTACCTGTGTTTGATTTTGAAGGCGTGAATGATGAGATCAAAGAAGAAGCCTATAATTGGGGTTATAATCCTTCTCAGTACTTTGCACTTGAAGGATGGTACTCTAAAGATCCTAAAGACCCTTATGAACGAATCAATGCGTTTAGAAGCGTCATCAATGAAGCCCACCGTATCAAATTAGGAATTAACATGGATGTCGTTTATAATCACGTTTATAATCACCTCACATTCCCTTATGATTTCATTCTTCCCGGCTACTTTTACCGCCATAATAGCTTAAAAAAGATGACCAATGCTTCATTTTGTGGCAATGATGTTGAGACAAGAAATTACATGGTCAGAAAATTGATTGTTGATAGTTTAATTCATTTTACTGAGCATTTTCAAATTGACGGATTTCGCTTTGATTTGATGGGTTTAATGGATATTGATACAATGCTTTTAATCGAATCAGAACTTAAAAAAAGAAATCCATCTATCATGCTCTATGGTGAAGGTTGGAATATGTTAACTGAAGTACCTCATAAAATGCGTTCCAACATGAATAACCAAGCGTTATTTACTTCTTATGCCCATTTTAACGACTTTTACCGGAACACCATGAAAGGTGAGTTGCATGGGATGGGATTAGGTTATACGATGGGATCTAAAGGGTTGATCCATAAAGCGATGGATGCCATCATTGGGACGCCACAAGCCTTCACTTCCTATAATCAAACGATCAACTATGTGGAATGCCATGATAATTTAACCTTTTATGATAAGATGCTTCTATCATGTGGATTTGAACGGGATTCCTTTAAGGAATGTCAAGACTTTGCAAATCACTTAATCGCGATTTCACAAGGTGTTCCATTCTATCATGCAGGTCAAGAATTTTATCGCTCAAAAATGGGTGTTGAAAACTCCTATAACAGCCCTGATGAAATCAATAAGATTACGTGGAATCCAAAGGCTGAAGCCGTTGATAAGCTTAAAAAACTCTTAAAAATCAGAAAAAAGCATTTACTTTATCGTATGGATCGTTTGAATGATCAAATTAAAATTGAAAGAAATCAAAATACGATCATTTATACGTTAGAAAACACCCGTGAAATCTTAGTTAACTACATCAAATCTGAACAGGGTATTGAAAAGTTTTCGCTTCAAAATGGGACACTGATATTTCCATCACAACATGTTTTAACAGAAGCATCTGATATTTATGTGGATAAACCTGGTATTTATATCATTAAAATCAAAAAATAAAGGAGTGATTCCATGCGTTTAATCTCCGATCATGATGTCAGTGAATTTTTACTGGGCAGACATGATAGACTTCATTCATTTTTAGGAGCTCATCTCATTCGAAATGACAAAAACAAGATTGTTTCAACCGAGTTTACCGTCTATGCCCCGAGTGCGAAAGAAGTACGTTTAACTGCTGAATTTAACGGTTATGAAGGTTGGAAGCATGTGCTCACAAAAATCCATCACTTGGGTTTTTATCGTATTGAAATACCTGGAGATTTAAGTTACAAGATGTATAAGTATGAAATTCATACACCTGATGGAAGAGTCATTTATAAGGCAGACCCTTTTGGTTATTATGCTGAAGTAAGACCAGGTACAGCCTCAAAGGTCTATGAGATCAATGGGTATCCATGGCATGATCAAGACTGGTTTTTAACAAAAAAGAAAGTCTATCAGGAACCCTTGTTAATTTATGAAGTACATTTGGGTTCTTGGAGACGCAAATTTGGACAGTTTAAGCCCTATAATGAAATCGTTGATGAACTGATCACCTATGTCAAAGAACAGGGATTTACCCATATTGAGTTACTTCCTGTCTATGAATATCCTTTAGACGACTCATGGGGGTATCAAGGAACAGGATTTTTTGCAGCAACTTCACGCTTTGGTGTACCCATGGATTTCATGTATATGGTAGATCGGATGCATCAAGCGGGTATCGGAGTCATCATGGACTGGGTCTTAGGTCATATTTGTCGTGATGCTCACGGCTTATCCTTTTTTGATGGGACACCACTTTATGAATTTAATGATCAAGATCGAAGAGAAAATGTTACATGGGGAACAGATAATCTCGATTTTTCAAAAGGGATCACGAGAAGTTTCATGCTATCTGCCTTAACTTTTTGGATGGAATACTTCCATATCGATGGATACCGAATCGATGCTGTCTCAAATCTCATTTATTATTTAGGGAACAAAGATAAAGGCGTCAATCATGATGCGATCAACTTTATTCGCCAGGTATCCTATCATCTCTTTGGAAAAGATGATCGTATGCTACTCATGGCTGAAGATTCTACGGATTATCCTTATGTTACACACCCTGTTGATACCGGTGGAATCGGGTTTAACTACAAGTGGAACATGGGCTTTATGAATGATGTATTGCGCTATTTCAAAGAAGATCCAATCCATCGTAAATTTCATCATGATAAGATTACGTTTGGTTTAGTCTATGCGTTTAATGAACAGTTCATCTTACCTTTCTCACACGATGAAGTCGTTCATATGAAAGGATCTCTCGTCAATAAAATGCCTGGTGACTACTTTCAGAAAATGGCTAATTGGAGGCTTCTATTAACCCTATGGATGACTCATCCAGGTAAAAAGTTGCTTTTCATGGGACAAGAATTTGCACAATTTTCCGAATGGGCATTTAATGGTGAAATCGATTGGAATCTCTTTGATTATCCCGCACACCAAAAGGCAAATCGTTTCTTTAGAGATTTAGCACAAGTCTACCGTCATCATCCCGCTTTATATCAATACGATCATCATCCTAAAGGCTTTGAATGGTCTATCGTTGATGATAAAGATCAAAGTGTTTTCAGTTATATCAGACGTAGTGATGATGAAACATTGATCACCATACTCAATATGACACCCAATGTTCATGAATTCTATGAAATAGGTGTACCGCATGCTGGATCTTATGTTGAGATTTTAAATAGTGATAAAGATATTTATTTTGGCAGTAATCAGTTTAATGGACTGACACTTAAAGCCATTAAAGGACAAAAAAACCAGTTTAGTTATTTTATTAAACCAAAACTAGGTCCGCTCTCAGGTATGATTTTCAAATATCAAAAAAAGAAGTAAAAGAAAATGCTCATTCCACCTGGGATGAGCATTGTTTGTTTATACAGTCGTATCTCGTTCAATTAACTTAACATCGATAATATCATGAAGGCTTTCAAGTTCAACACCACGGATGAGTCTTGTCAAATTGATAAATGATTGTTTACCCATAAAGTTAACCGATTGATGGATGGTTGTAATCGCAGGTGTCACCCATTTGGAATACGGGGTATTATCATAACCGATGATTTTAACATCACTAGGAATCTTTTTGCCTAATTTCTGCAAGATATTCAGTGCTGTCAATGCGAGTGTATCCGAGAATGCAAAGATACCATCCACATGGGGATTATTTTTCAGGACTTCTTCAATCAGCTTAACATCAGGATTAAGCAAATCAAAATCAAAGATATCTGCATAGAGTTTATGTTCTTTTAAGGTATTTAAAAATCCAATTGTACGTTCCATGGTGGTGAGAAGAAACGATGGTCCACGGAACACTAAAATGTTCTTACATCCATTTTCGATCAACTTTTGAGCAGCAAGCGAGCCACCTTTAACGTTATCTGAAGTAATCGAAGGAATAGTTTCATCTAAAATATGATCGACAGTGACAACAGGAATATTCAGTTCAGCAAGCTTATCACGATTGGAGAAGTTTGCAGCAATAATTAAGCCTTCAATGTTGTACTGCTCGAAAAACTTTAAATACTCGAGTTCACGATCGGGGTCATCTTGCGTATTGCAAAACATAATCTTATAGCCATAAGCTGATGCTTGTGACTCAATGCCTTCTAAAAGTTCACCATAAAAAGAGGGACCAATATGAGGAACAATGACACCAATGATTTTAGAACTGCGATTGGTTAAAGATCTTGCAAGTTGGTTGGGAATGAAGCCAAGATCTTTAATGATTTTATCAACTAGTACCTTTGTTTCCTCATGTACATACCCTTTTTGATTGATGACACGTGATACGGTAGACACACTGACATTTGCTTTTTTAGCAACATCTCTAATGGTTGGTTTCATCATTTTCCTCCTTATAGAAGAGATAAAAGGAATTGCTCTTCATTTCAATTGTATCATGAATACTAAAACTTTGTTGATTGATGAGATCTACATATTCACCCGTTAAAGTTTTAGAAAGATGAATTGTCTTTTCTTCACTGAGATTGATTAAACATAAGAGATGTTCGTTGTGATGATGCTTCGTGAAAAGAAGAATATCTTTTGATATAAACTTAAAATCAGCGGTCATAAGTTCAAAATGTGTTTCTCTTAATTGATTTAAACGCTTGATCAATCGGGTTAGTTCATGTTTCTCTTCATGATTTCTCCATAACATCGGACGTCTATTGTCGGGGTCATGATTCCCTTCTAAAGCTATTTCATCACCATAATAAATCATCGGAGTACCTGGCATGAGATAAAGAAGAAGAAACGCTATTTCTACTTTGTTAAGATTAAATTGAAGTCTATTCATCAGGCGTATCGTATCATGACTACCCAAAAGATTATAAAGATTATTAAGCACATTCTTTGGAGTATAGGCTTGGTGTAAAAGAATGCGGTTGATAAACGTATTTGTACTTATTTGATTCGTTGTGTAATCCCAAAGGGCATAACTTAAGTCGTAATTCATGACAGAATCGAGTTGATCTCCTAAAAGCCATGGAGAAGATTGATCCCAGTTTTCACCTAAAATAAAAACATCTGGATTAGCGTTTCTAGCAACAGTTTTAAGTTTTCTTAAGAAGTCATGTGAGAGTTCATTAGAGACGTCAAGACGCCAAGCATCAATCTTAAATTCTTCGATATAGTATTTAACAATATTTAAAAGATAAGTCTCAACTTCAGGGTTTGATGTGTTCCATTTTGGCATGCTTGGTTGAAAGGCAAATGTCTCATAATTCAATGCGATTCCATGATAGTTATATGGCTTACCTAAGTCATTAAGAGGAAAGTTGATTACTGGAAATTTCTTGATGTAAAAATAGTCTTTGTAAATACTTTTTTCACCATTCTTGATGACATCTTGGAAGAAGGGATGGAAGAAACCTGCATGATTGAAAACACCATCTAGCATGATCTTCATATTCAATTCATGAGTTTTTGTAATAAGTTCTTTGAGATCATCAGCAGTGCCAAAAGAAGGATCGATTTGAGTATAGTCAGTCGTATCATATTTGTGTACTGAAGGAGATTTGAAGATAGGTGTTAAGTAGAGTCCATTGATTCCAAGATGATTGAGGTAGTCTAGTTTTTGAATGATTCCTTTAAGTGTTCCACCACGATGTTCTTGGTTAGTGACGGGAAGTTTTTCGAAGAATTCAGAATCATTAGGATTAGGGTTATAAAACCGGTCTGGAAATATTTGGTACCATCTTGTTTTTTTTGCCCATGATGGTGTTTGATGCAAGTCATCTTTGTGAAGATAAGGGAAATTAAAATAAGCATGCAAATCTTGTTCCTGATCATCTTGAAATAGATGTATACCTTGAGGACCATACGCATATGATTTATTTCCGTCGTTTAATATAAACGCATACTTTGTTCTTAAATAATCGGGCTTGATTTCAGCAAAATAAAAATCATAGTTATCTGTTTGATAGCGTATAGACATCTTAAGATCTATGTGATGCCATGCTTGTTTCCCATTTGCCAGTCGTTTCCAATCAAAAGGGTCTCCATAACGTAAAAAGACCTGCTTAAGTTCGTCTTTTTTCACTCTTAACAGGATGTGTAATGTCTTTTGGTCATAAGCATATGCATATTCAGATTTTGATCGATGATATAAAGCACTAAGGTCCATTGTCCTCACCAGTGTCATTATAGCATGCCATACGGTACGACATAATATGAAACCGCTCACATTATCTTTGACTGTATCATTCATGATACAATGAAATTGGTAAAAAGGAGTATGAATATGCAGCATAAATGGTGGATGGAAAGTGTTGGTTATCAGATCTATCCCAAAAGCTTTTATGATTCAAATCATGATGGTATTGGTGACTTACAAGGCATTATAAAAAAACTGGATTATTTACAAGAATTAGGTGTCAATCTCATCTGGATTTGCCCTTTTTATGATTCACCTATGGATGATAATGGATATGATGTCAGAAACTTCTTTGATGTCAGTCAAGAGTTTGGTACAATGGAAGATGTTCACATACTTATTCAAGAAGCTCACAAGCGTGATATACGGATTGTATTAGATTATGTTTTGAATCATACATCTGATGAGCATCCATGGTTTGTTGAATCGAGAAAATCAAAAGATAATCCTTATCGTGACTACTATATTTGGCATGATGGAAAAACAGTTGATGGCAAGAAGGTAGAACCGACCAACTGGGGATCCTTTTTTGGTGGAAGTGCATGGAAATACGATGAATTAACCGATAGTTATTTTATGAAAATATTCTCAGATAAAATGCCTGATCTCAATTGGAAAAATGAAAAAGTTCAACAAGAAATGATTGAGGTTGCAAAGAAGTGGCTGAATTTAGGTATTGACGGTTTTCGGATCGATGCAGTTTCCCACTTAGACCGTGCACCTTTTGAAGATGCGATCTCTGATGGTAACGAAAAGTATCCACTTGACTGGTTTAAATTTTCGAATTTACCTAAAGTTCATGACTATTTAAAACGTCTCAATCAGGAAGTTTTTCAAGCTTATGATTGCGTTGCTATCGGTGAAGTGGGTGGTTCAGCATCCATTGAAACAGGACTCAAGTATAGTTCATTTGATTCAAACGAACTATCCATGGTTTTTAATTTTGATCATAACTGGTGTAATAATTTACATGAAGTTACCGATCCCAAAAAACTTAAAACCGATGTTTTAGCACTTAAGCGTGTATTTAGCAGTTGGCAATATGCATTTAGTGAAAAAGGATGGTTACCCTTAAACTGGCTCAATCACGATCAACCAAGGTTAATGAGCCAATATGGTGACTATAAATACCCACTTGAATCAGCTAAGATGCTTGCGACTCTACTTCATATGATGCGAGGAACACCTTTTATCTATCAAGGTGAAGAAATCGGAATGACCAATTATCCATTTGAGGATGTCAAAGATTTTAATGATGTCTCATCGATTGCGAGCTATCAATATCATTTAGAAAAAGAACCTGATGATCCTGTGAAAGCATTAAAAAAAGCTAGCCTTCGCTCAAGAGATAATCCCAGAACAGCAATGCAGTGGTCAAATGATTTTAATGCTGGATTCACAGATACGATTTCGATACCCCTAGTTAATCCAAACTATAAGAAGATCAATGTTGAATCAAACTTAAAAAACAAGAAATCTTTATGGTTTCACTATCAAAAACTGATTGAACTGAGAAGACATTCAAGGTATCACGATGTCATCACCTGGGGAGATTATGAAATGATTCTTCCTGATGACAAAAACCTTTATGCCTATCTTCGTAGGTATCAAGACGACGTGATTCTCATCGTCAATTCATTTTCTAGAAAAAAACAAGTTTTCGACTTTTCACACTATGAATTAGTTGAAATGATTATCTCCAATTACGGTAAAACAACAATCAAGAACAATCAATTATATTTAAAACCTTATGAATCAATCGTATTCAAGGTAAAGGAGCACATATGAGAAGAAGCGGCGTACTTTTACACATTTCAAGCCTACCAAGCCCTTATGGCATGGGATCTTTTGGTCAAGCAGCTTATGATTTTATCGATTTTTTACATCAAAGTGAACAAACTTACTGGCAAATATTACCGCTTGGCCCAACATCTTATGGAGATTCACCCTATCAAACATTTTCCGCTTTCGCGAACAATCCTTATTTTATTGATCTTGATTTTTTAGTTAAAGAAGGATTACTTAGTCATGAAGATATCGCTTCACATTTTCATTCAGATCGCTACGTAGAATATGACAAACTCTATGAAGAACGGTTTAATGTTTTAAAAAAAGCTTATCACCGGTTCAATTTAAACGATTATCGCTTTCAACAATTCGTCTTTGAGCATCGCAGATGGCTTTTTGATTACGCGTTATTTATGGCACTTAAAGTCTATCATCAGGGTGCATCATGGGAATCATGGCATGAAGATATTCGGATGCGTAAGCAAGAAACATTGGATCACTTCAAAGAGTTGTTAAAAGATGATATTTTGTTTTATCAGTTTTTGCAGTTTAAAGCCTATGATCAGTATGCCTCACTTAAAGCATATGCTAATCAAAAAGGAGTCAAAATGATTGGTGATATGCCGATTTATGTATCCTATGATTCTGCAGATGTTTGGGCAAATCCTGAATACTTCTACTTAGATGGCAAACGTATGCCCATCGAAGTTGCAGGTGTTCCACCGGACAATTTCTCTAAAGATGGACAACTTTGGGGTAATCCCCTCTATGATTGGGATAAGCTAAAGATGGATCACTATGCCTGGTGGGTTGATCGCGTCAGATCATCTGTCGAATTATTTGACATGATTCGTATTGATCACTTTATCGGTTTCCAAAACTTCTTTGCTATTCCTTTTGGACATAAAACTGCGGTTTTAGGCGAATGGAAAAAGGGTCCTGGCATTGAACTTTTTGAAGTCATTAAAAAAGAATTAGGTGACGTTAATATTATTGCTGAAGATTTAGGTGTTATTACTGAAGATGTGCGAAAACTTTTGAAAAAAACAGGTTTTCCAGGCATGAAGTTATTGCAGTTCGCCTTTGATTCACGTGAAGAAAGTGACTACATTCCACATCTTTATGAACGTAATTCGATAGCTTATACAGGAACTCATGATAATGAGACAACAGCACAATGGTTTGAGAAACTCCCTCAAAAAGATCTTGAATATTGTTTATCCTACATTAATCATCAAACAGGTAATCCAGTTGATAGCTTGATTAAGGCAACTCTTTCATGTGTTGCAGATATCGCCATCATTCCGATGCAAGACTGGCTATCGTTAGGAAGCGAAGCAAGAATGAATATTCCATCAACGACAGGTTCAAATTGGAAATGGCGAATGGTAAATAGAGAATTAAATGATAACTTACTAAAAAAGATGAAATCGTTTACACTATTATATGGTAGAGGATATCATGGAAAAC
>CAYJBI010000014.1:0-13915 GCA_964368345.1 uncultured Mariniplasma sp.
ATTCTTTCCATTTAGCTTTTAAATCTAATTTTTCGTTTTTCTCAAATAAAAGATATCTTCTTATAAAAAGTGCAGTAATAATTATCAAAGGAATCAACGGTGTTCCTGGGCCAAACCAAAATAAAATAACTGCTATTCCTAATCCTATAAAATATCCATTACTAGAAAGTGATCCGATAATCAAAAAGATGACAGCCCATCCATGAAACATCATATAACTGATAAATAATGCAATCAAACCCCTTACAGATTTCATTGATTTGATGATTTCCCAAATCATAAGGAAAAACTTTTTCCAAAAAAGAAAGAATGTTCTCATAATGAAAAAAAGAAACACAAAAGTGTTACTTTTTATGTTGAACCTCTGTCTTTAGTTTGCCTTGATCAAACGCTTCAGGATAAGGATATGCTTCTTCTCTCATACGTTTAAATAAGACATAAACAAGACCTCTAGGGATATCAATTCTAACAACAACGCCAAAACCCTTTTCCCCTTCAACCTTGACTTTTTCACCAATTAGATATGTTTCATTGCTCCAAGCCATCAAAAATCACCTCTCAATTAATTATATCACAAAGATATTCTGTTTCACTTACTTTTCGGACGATAACTCCGTAAAATTGAACCAATAAGATAAACTTTATGTTCATCGGTTTGTTCCTTTAAAAAGGTTAGTAGTTTTAATGCATCTTTATATGGATTCATACTCATTAAAGCAATGATATCACTTTGATAGAGTGGATGCTTATAATCGTGTAAATTATCGAGTAATCCGAGTGCATGTTTTTCATTTGCTCTTAGAAATTTATAGAAACTTTTTAATAATCTTGGTATTGTTGGATAAAGATCGATACCTTTTCTATTTTCTAAATCAAGAGCAATATCATAAAGTTTTGATACTTGAACTTTACCCATGTACGTAATAAATTCGTTGATATCTGAATCTTTATTATTCCAATTAATAATGAGTTTTAATAAACCTGTTCTCCATAAAAAACGATTATTTGAATCTGGTTTTATTTGATATTCTTGAATAAACATCTCTTCAACTTCTTTTAATTTATCCAGATTAAGTGTTTCAAATAAGGTAAATAACTGTTCTGGAATAGAGGTTTCTGTTGTTTTGTGCATTAAATAACTTAATACATCTTCTAACATTCTTTTTTTCTCTATACGATATGCGTTAAGAAGTGGTTCAACAAAAACATCTTTTGTTTTAACCTCAAGCTGATTCTTTTCAAAAACATACGTATGATAACTAAATTTTTCTTTAGATAAATGTTCTGTTGAAAGAATTGAAAAGCCCATTCCACCGTTCGGATATGTCCGATGGGTGGGATGACCTACGATATCATTGCGTATGTATTTAAGTTCATGTAATGTTGGATTAGAGTTCACATTGATATGATATTTATATTGTGTCAATCCGATAGCTAAATCATATAAAGCATCAATAGCTACAAATAAACCTTGTAGCATACCAAAAACATCTAACAAAATAGCTCCTCGTTTATCTTGAGGTTCATTTAAGTATCTTTCAATCATTAGTTCAACATGTTCTAACATTGAAAAAGAAGACATGGCACGATAGCCATGTGAGTTTTTTTCATCTTGTTTAGTTTTTAAAACATAACTTCTTAAAGCTTCTAAACTCATAAACTCTCCTTTATTTTTTGAATAAGAATGGGTGCTGGTAGTTGTTTATAGAATGAGCCTTCGATATAACTAACACCAAGTCTTTCCAAAACTTCTTTTTGATCTTTGGTTTTTACATTACGAATCACTAAAGCCATTTGAAATGCTTCAAGCATTTCTTTGACCTTAGAAACGTAACTATTCCATTTAATCGATTCTTTTTTCATATCTAAATGAAGTGCATGGAAAGGATAGGATAAAGCCATTTCAAGTGAAGTTGTATCAAGAGCAATCCCACAATCAATGAGTTCTTGAATTTGATTGGAATAATGGCTTGCTCGTAATTCCATATCAAATTTAATACGAATGAATTCATAAGGAATCCCATAATTCTTCAATGTACCTAAAAGATAGGAATTGAATGTAGGATCTAAAAATGTTTCTCTTGAAATTGGAATTGTAATTTTGATGAGTCTTTCTGTTTTCTTTTCAAGATCAACTAAAAATTCACATACTCTTTTTATATGGAATCTTTCAAGATCTGCTAAGCGATTTCTCTTTTTAGCTATCGCTAGTAAATAACGATTATCAATGGATAGATTAAGTAATGCGAGTTCACTCTCGTATTGCCAAACTCTATTTTTCTTAATATCCGTTATTTGATTGAAAACAAGGCCTAACGATTTTTCTTCAATTGCGACATTTAAGTGATCAATCACCTGTTGTTCAAAGAGTTCATCTTCATAATCTCTATAAACGAAGAATACATATTTATCTTCTTTATCTCTCTTAGCTTTTTCAAGTGCAATATCTAAGTAACGCATCATTTTCTCTAAAGATTTTTCAACAGTAACAACTGGATATCTTAAGATTCCCATATTAGCGTTGAATTTTTCAAATCGTAAAACCTTAGATTCATATACTTCTAAGTATCTAAAATACTCTTTAACAATCTTTGTTACACTTCTAATGTCATTATATGGAAGAACAACTAAAAGCTGATTAAAATCGATACGATACGTTTTACCTTCATTAAAATACTTCTTTGTATGTTGAGCAAACTCCTTAAAATAAAGTTTCATTTGCTCATGACCGTAGATATGCTTAAGTTGTTCATCTAATTCAATTAAAAGTAAGGATGCTTTATCCTTTAATAGATCATTAGATTCTTTATGTAATAAAAACCTGTTCCCAAGATCTGTTTCAGGATCTGTTGTTGCTTGATCAATTAGTGATTTTGCTTCGTTTAAGTTTTCAGTTTCATCAAAAAATAAACTCATAATAATATGCTCATCTCCTATCTTTAACCCATAAAGCTTTTCTAAGATGTGCTTCTCTTGATAACGGTAACGTAAATCTCTTGATTCTTGAGATTTACTTAAAAGTCTAGAAATAGTTTCTTTGTATAAATTGACATGTTCATATGAAACATCTCTTAAAAATAGTTCTAAGTGATGGTGTCTATCAATGTTAAAGAGTTCTTGCGCTTTCAGATTATAAGTTGAACGATGTTCTGAGTGTTCTCTATAAGCGATAATGGGAGCATTTAATACTGATTGATAAAACCTGTTTTCTGTTTTAAGTTTCGATAGTTTTTTTTCATCTAAAAGATGAGCAAATAGAATCGAACTTAAAAGCTTTAAAAAATCATAATGAATTCCTGGATCATTAATCTCTTCTTCAAAATGAGCGATAAATACACCTATATCTCCTAATGGGAAAGCATAAATAAACTTGACATCACTTTCATAATCTTTTTGAGTAATAATATTTTTGGATAGTTTTAGTGTGCTTGTTTCTTCTAATACTTCTTCACCTGTAGATAGAATATGCAAAACTATACTACCTTCAATGAGTTGTTGGATCAACTGTTTATCATAAAGTCTTTCCATTTTGTAGTGAAATAAGTTAGGAGTTTCATCTGATAAGTATATAATATAATCTTTAGCTTTAAGGTATGTTTCAACCTGGATGAAAAACTGTCTTAAATATTCTCTTAAGGGAAGTTTTTCATCGATGAGGTGAGCATATACGATTAAATCATGTGCTCTTTCTAAGTCTTCTAATACACGTTTATGTGAGATTTGTTTTTCTTGAACTTTTTCAACAAAAACAATTTTTTCTTCTTTAGGTTTATCAACTTCAGTTTTTGTTACAACTTTTTTATCGATTGCTTTTTGAATTGACTTAAGCTTTTTGGAGTAATAATCAACGGATGGTTTATTATCCATTTTTTGATAGAGTTTAATAATGGATTCATAAAGTGATTTCTTTAATTGTTCTGATGCTTCATCAATTTCAGTTTCATATTCAGCTTCTAAAGTAGATGCTTTATGATAGTCTTCTTTAATGAGATAAGCATCTAGTAGTGGTTTCAATGCAAATATGGATTGTTTGTTTTCTCTAAGTTCTTTTAAAGCTTTTTGAATCACTTCATCATAACGATTTAATGATAGTAAGATTTGTAATTCAAATGCAATATATTGAGATTTTAAATCATAATTATAAAGCTCATAAAGCTGATTTAAAGCCATTTCTAGTTGTCCATCTTGATAATAGATGTTAAATAGTTCTTGATGACAAATAATCTTTGTTTCCATTGGAATAACATCTTTAATGACTCTTAAAACATCGTCTAAATAAGGAAGTTGAAGAGCTTTCTTATACTTAATTTCATCTAAGATTCCGAGATACTGTTTTAAAATAGGTAGTTTCTGTTTTCTTAAATCGATGTATGTCTTCATCTGATCAAATTTGCCTAGATGAAGCGTTGCATCGATTAAGGATTTTAAGATTTTCTCGTAGTACAGTGTTTCTGCTTGTAACTCGATATCTTGTAATACTTTTTGTCCTTCTTGAAAAACCATGTCATATTCTTCTAAAGATAAAAGAATATCAAAGTAAAAACTAAAAGCCGCTTGATAGTCAGTATGACTAAGCGGTTGTTCTAGAAAGTCTTTGATGATTGAAAGACTATGAGGTTGTTTTGGAAGCTTTAAGACGTCTGATAGACGCATACGATCAACCCTTTATTTGATGGTAAAGTGATTCAGCAAGATTTAAATATTTTTCTGATAATATTTTAAAGTCGAAATGTAAAACTTCTGAAAGTCCAATCATTTCCTTACGTAATGCTACTTGATGCCACTGAAGTGCTTGATACATCCGGTAGAATCTGACAACATCCATTTCCTCTTTGGTTGCTTTTCTTCCAAGATAGGCATCTAATAAAAGAAGAGCATCTTCAAATTGTACATTACCAAATGAAGCTATATCATAATAGAATTCATTCCAACCAGCATATTCCCAATCTAATAGGTAAAGTCTTTCTCCAATCACGATATTTGATCTTTGTGCATCTCCGTGACAAAAGACTTTGGGTTGATTGATTCTTTCTTCCTGGTAAATCTTTAACCATTTATCTTTTAAATCGACATATTTTAATGATCTCTTATTCGTAAATGATTCATATAGTGCTAAACGATCAACAAGCATATAATCTGATGCTGGTCTCAGTTTCGAATGATGCAATACTTTTAGTGAACGAGCAACATCCTCTAAATAATCTTTAAAATCAAGAGCTGTTAAGACAGTACCTTCTACATATTTAGCTGCTTTTTCACCAGTTTCTACATCAAAATAAACAGTCTCATTATTAAGATTTAATGGCTTAATAATCTCAAGATTTTGTTTTTCAATCTTGCGGTCAACAAAGAGGTTTCCCTCTTTACCGATGATGCGAAATGTGTAATCAACACCCTTGATTGCGATATGATATGTCAAATGACTCATACCACCTAAAAGACGATGTTTAATCGTAACATCTTCTTCTTTAACTTGAAAAGCTAGACTTGCACGTTCTTTTATTAGTTTTTCGATTTCCATGACTACTCCTGATAGAAAGTGACTTGACCATCTTGATAAATCGCATACGATTTTTGATAATCACCAAGTGCACCTGGATTTATAAACATGATATTTTCTTCAACCATGAGATAACGCTCATGGGTATGACCAAAGATAACTATATCTACTTGATTTAGTTTAGCTTTTAGCTTCAACTTTTCTAAACCAAACTTAACATATTCTAAATGCCCATGAGTAAGCATCATCTTTTTATCCTCAATATCAAAGATTCTTACATAGGGAAGATCAACACCAAAATCATTATTTCCTTTGACGGTAATGATGTGATGTTTTTCATAAAGAACAGGGTTTAATACCATATCTCCTGCATTGATATGGTTTTGAATGATGTGATGTTTTTTAATGACTTTTTCTAATAAGTCGAGTCTACCGTGTACATCACTTGTGATTAATAATGTCATGAATATCCTCCATCAAACATCTCATTGCCTTTCCACGATGGGAAATTCTATTTTTTAATTCTGGTTCTAGTTCTGCAAGTGTTTGTTGGTATTCTGGAAGATAAAAGATAGAATCATAACCAAAACCATTGGATCCTTTCATTTCTTGTGCAATAAAACCATCAAATTTACCTTCATAAGCTTTAAAATCGCCAGTTGGGTAAACAATAACGATACTCGATATAAAATAAGCTCTTCTATCTTCAATTCCTTTCATTTCAGCTAAAACCTTTATGTTATTTTCAATATCCCCTTTTCCTGAATATCTTTGAGAGTATATACCGGGCTTTCCATCAAGTGAAACAACATTTAATCCTGAATCATCAGAAATGGTAGTCAACTGATGTTTATAGGCAAAATAGGTTGCTTTTTTTAAAGCATTATCAAAAAATGTCTTTCCATCTTCAACCACTTCATCATGATCTCTCAGATCATTTAAACTGATAAGCTGGATATCTTGGTTTGAAAACAATTCTCTTATTTCTCTAATTTTATGTGCATTATGACTTGCGATGAGCATTTTTTTCATTTCATCACCTCAAAAGTCTTTGAACTCTCTTCTATATTATCACATATTTTAAACCAAAATATGCAATTCACCAAAAATACGCTATAATGGAGAAAGGTGATAACATGAATGACGAAAAAGAAATCATAACTTTTGAAGAATTATACAAGTCTGAGAAAAGGCCTCGTAATGAGAAATATTCTCGAAATAATCAAGACCCAACATATAAAAAAAGCTACTGGTACACGATTCTTTATTATGCATTAGTGATGTATGTAGTTGCATCCATCATGGTGCTTGTGATGTATGGCATGCCTCAGTTCACAATAACGATGAATGAAGATGAGCGCATAGTTGATGCAGTTGCATCAACTACTGATGGTTTAACTATCATCCAAGAGAGTATCTGGGATAATTATAGTGATACATATGGTGATTATGTTGAAGCCGTCGGTCAATATAATGAAAACTACATAGTTCTTGTTAATAAAAACAATATACACTATCCAGAAGTTCTCTGTACAAGAGCGCCAATTACTCAAGCACTATTGCTTGATTCTAGTAAGCTAGAAGCTGTTATTTCTTCTTCACCAACAGTAACTGAGTGGGCTGAAGGAGCAAGTATTCAAATTTTTGTAAGTTCAACTCTATCTCAAATCACTTATCCGATTGCTGCACCATCCGAGATGATTCAAGGGTCGATGACGTTTTTATCTGCAGATGCTTCATCGATTCTTAATTTCTTAATATACTTATTCTTACTTCCTGGAATATATTATTTCATGAGATTAGATCTTAAAATCGACTTCATTGAAGCCAAAAATAAGAAAAAAGGTATTATTCTTCCAATTATCATTGGTTATGCCTATGTATGGGTTGGTAACCTAGTTGCTAATTTCTTCTCAACCTACATATCCCAAGCGATGGATGTTCAAATGGGGGAAGCTGCAAATCAACAAGCAGTTATTTCTGCTGTAACATCTTCTACTGGTATTTTAATGATTGTATCTGCAGTTATTATTGGTCCAATTATTGAAGAACTCGTCTTTAGAAAAGCAGTTTTTGGTTTAATAAGCAACAATACAGTTGCTTTAATTGTATCAACACTTGTTTTCGGGTTTATCCACGTCATGTCTGAAGCTTCTGTCACAGAAGCTATCATTAATGGTTCATCATACTTTGTGATGGGATTTGTATTTAGTTTTATCTACTTGAAGTCTGATAGAAATATCATGATTCCTATTGCAGTTCATATTCTTAATAATGCTATTTCAATCTTACTAATCTTTGTTCTCTTATAAAGGAGCCTTTTATGTTTTTATATAAACCAGCTATATGTTATTCAGGATATCGTGAAAACCAAAGTCCACATCATCAAAGTTTTCCGAGTGAAAAAGAAGTATTAGAAGATTTACTTCTTCTATCTAAAAACTTTTCATATATTCGCATGTATGATCCTTATTCCCATGCTCAAACAGTTCTCGAAGTCATTACAAAATACGCTATTGACTTAAAGGTTATGCTTGGTGTAGAACCTCGTGGCGAAATCAGTAACCCTAACTGTCCTTGGGGTGGTCTTCATAATGATGAAGAAATCAATTATAATCTCAAATTCAATTACGAACAACTTGATTTACTCGCTAACCTTTGCATCAAATATCAAGATATTGTATGTGCAGCTTCTGTAGGAAACGAGAATACATCTTCTTGGCACCCCAATCTCATGAAACCTGAAACGATTAGAGATTATGTTCTATACTTAAAATCCAAAATCAGTCAACCTGTGACCTTTTGTGAGGGCACTTATAACTGGCTAAGTCATGGAAAAGTCATTGCTGATGAAGTAGATTTTATCTCCATTCATTCCTATCCTGTTTGGTTAAAAACACCCTATAAGGACGCTCTTATACAAACAAAAAAAGATTACGAAGATACAGTGAAGATGTATCCTCATAAACCTGTTATTTTTACAGAATTCGGATGGCCAACAAAATCAAATGGACCGATGATTCAAGATGAAACAAACGAATCATATCAAATGAATTATCTTAAAGATATTATCTCTTGGAGCAAGCAAAATCAAATCACGATGTTTATCTTTGAAGCATTTGATGAACCTTGGAAAGGCTCATCAGATTTAGATGAACCAGAAAAACATTGGGGAATCTATGATGTTAAACGCATGCCTAAAAAATATGCTAAACTATTTCTAAAATACGAGGTATCTGATGGGATATACAAATGAACTCTTTGACTTTATGATGTCTGCTTTTAAGGGTCTTGATTATGATTGTTCTCTTACTAAATAAGATTATATCCTTATGATACTTAAGAAAATACGAGGTATGATTGTCATAACTGGTTGCCTTTTAGGAATCGTAAGTTTACTCTTTATTCTCATTAATCCAAAGAGTCAAGATGCGACATTAACCATTTTGTTTACCTATTTTGTATTACTTTACATCGTCTCATCAATTCCAAGTCTTATCGATACACTTAGAACTTATCGTATTCATCAGGATGTATTCTATCGGAGAATGGTTATTGTTTATTTGGTATTGATTGTTATCTCAGGGATTCTTCTACATTTTGGTGGTACTGAGACATTATCTGGATTATTAGATCTCTAGAAAAGGCATCTTGCCTTTTTTATTTATCAATAAATGCAATCCCAAATGCTGTACCTAAAGTCAGAACTGCTGTATGATCACTTTCTTGAACAATATAACTCATCGCGGTTGCGTCATGTACTAAACTGATTTGAACTCTCTTTTTAAGTTTAAAAGAAAGTGATTCTTCGAGAAAACTTTGGTAATTATTGGATAATAACGATAAAATACCATAACTTCGGTTACC
Organism: uncultured Mariniplasma sp.; assembly: GCA_964368345.1. Lineage (GTDB taxonomy): Bacteria > Bacillota_I > Bacilli_A > Acholeplasmatales > Acholeplasmataceae > Peloplasma. Next base: position 9,368 of record CAYJBI010000014.1, read on the forward strand.
TGGATTAAGTACACCTTGATGAACATAATTTGCAATACTGATTAAGATTTCAACCTGATTATCACTAACATCATGCATAGAAGCGATAATAACATCTTCAATATATCTTTCAAGATCATAAGCACAATGAAGGATATGATCTAAATCAAAAACATCTAAAAACTGAGATTTTAAGGGTTCAAGTTTTCTTTCTACAAGATTTAAACCTTGCATACGAATAACATAGGAACGTTTAATATGTGTTTGACCAAAATCAAAAAGTAAAAAGTGTCCACTATCAAACCTTTCTAACATGCCATCTAATGCCTTTTCTTGAGAGGTTGGAATCATATGTACATCAATTTGATTATATGGCTCTTTTTGAAATGCTTCATTAATTATTTCAGTGAAAAACAAAGAAAGTGGTGAGGATGCTAAACCACCCATTAAATAGATATGCTTGATTTCTTTCCAATAAGCCCAATGTTCTTCCTTCCATCTTAAGTTTTCATTTCTTGTTTTTTCTGTTGGATTGACTAAAGACTGAAGAATTCTTACTAACTGATAACCGTAGGTATTTCCAATAACCTTTAATTCTCTTTGAATCTGTGGATCACTTATTTCAAATAAAGCCTTCATCATGTCTTGGAGTTCATATGTTTTAGAAGAGATGTCATAAGTTAAAAAGAGATTTTTTAAGTCTCTTGAAATTAATACAGGAGAAAAAAGCTCATCAGCTTTTTTACCATCAATGATGTGTTTATTGATTGATGCAATAGGTAACATAAATCCTTGATATTTAAACGGATTTGACATATCAACACATCCTTTATGATTTTATATTATCAAAAAATCATGATATTTCATCCTTTTCAAAGAAAAACAGGTTTGACTTCATGAAGAAATCAAACCTAGTTTTTTAAGTTGTTTTATTCAATTGCTATTACCGTTTCCGCTAACTTCTACATCTCGTAATAAATTAACGCATAAACCCAAATTGTATTCTTTTGCATAATCAAGTGCTGTTTTTTGTAATCGATCTTTTTTCATCGGTGTATCACGTTCAATAAGTTTTCTTAAATAAACATGATCTCTATTAAGTACAGCAATTGCTAATGCTTGTTTTTGAACAAGGCGTTCATATTTTGGTGTAATGATGTAATCATTTAAATATTTCAAAATATCTTGTTTTTCAAAAATCATTGCTGTATCAACAGGAGTTTCATAACGACGATTATGAATATCCACATAAGCATCACTAGCAAGTAGTAATCTTACTGTTTCAATCGTACCAAAACGAACAGCATTAAAAATAGGGGTCTCAAATTGTGAATTTAATGCGTTTGGATCTAAATTTTGGTTAAGAAGCATATCAATGATTTGAATATTGGATGTTTTTGCTGCATGGTGTAATAGTGTATTCCCATACGCATCTTTGATAAACCAGTTTTGTTTTCCTTCTTTTAATAAGAATGGAATGACATCTAATCTACCACCAGCAATCGCATAATGTACAGGAAGTTTATCTTCTTGTGTTTGCTTATTTAAGAAAGATCCTGATTCAATAAGTAATCTAATCATATCAAGATCACCTTTAAAGGCTGCCAAGTGAATTGGTAGTTCTCCCATGCGATTTTCTACATTGACTGAAGCAAACTTTGTCATAAGTAATTTCGCAATTTCTAATTTCCCTTTTCGTGCACAATCAAAAAGTGCAGTCTCACCATGTTCATCTGCTAAGTTGACATTGATATCCATGTCTAAAAGATAATTGATAACATCCTTCGCTGATCCTAAGACAGCATAATGCAAAAGACTTCTCTTTTTTTCATCGACCATTTCAATATGAGTCATATTAATTTTAACAAATTCGAGATCGTTTTCTGCGGCTTTCATGAAGATACTCATCTCATAACACCACCTTACACTATCATTTTAGCATGTGTTTATGCAAACTTTTTCCACAATTTTTGTGGATAAATGGCTTATCAAAAGGGGTATTATCAACTCACTTATATAATAAGTGGAATCAATGAAAAAAAGTCTTTAGCATTTACTAAAGACTTGATGATTATCTGCTTCTTCCTCCGCCTCCGCCACCACCGCTGCTTCCGCCACCTGATGCATTTGATTGATACTTTGAAACGGTTTTAATCGAATTCAATGTTCCAGAATGATATGAATGTCTTATTGGAGTATATAAATAAGTATATGTCATGAATCGATCGTATTGATTCGAATGCGTTTGATCCAAAGCAGATGATGTTATTTTAACTCTTAATTGTTCCATCACAGTATCTGCAAGTTTAAATGTCGTTGCATAAACTAAAATATGTTCTAATGTATCAATCTCAGGCATTGGACGATCTTTAATACTTTGTAATTCTAAAAGATAGTTTTTATAGGCTTGCCATTGAAGATAAAGCTCTTGTCCTTCATATGTTCTTCTTTTTATTAAAGATACATAAAGAAGATATCCAAGCATAAGCCCAATTGATACTGCAAATGGTAATCCAAAATTAATATCATAGTTTATCCCTAAAATAATGGAAACTAATAGATAAAGAAGTGGAATGAGTGATAAACGTCGTGCTATTTTTCTTCCTTTTGATTTACTATTCTCAAAGAAGTTTTGTTGTAAAGCTAAGTCATTAACGCTTTTAGTAAAAAGTGTCGATTCATTTTGAAATGCTTTAGCATGTGTCAATGAGATATTCCCATAGTTTTCTATTTGTTTCGTTGTTACTTGATTTTTATCACCAATAACATTAAAAAACCAATTAAGAAGTCGAGTTTCATGAGGTTTTAGACCATCTTCACCCTTCTCATTTCTTTTATAAAGTGTAAAATCTGCATCTTTAGACCTCATCTTTTGATCAAATGAGTCAATTGTAATGTATTCTTTTCGAATAAGATCTAAAAGCGTTGCTGTGATTTCCTCTTCCCCTATTTTTCCCATGTAGGTTAAATAACCAACTTCTGCAGGTGTATGATCTGAAGGAAGATTTCGAGTCATCTTTGAAATACCATCGATTTTGTATTCTCTATCATGTTTGAAATATACAATGGTTATCATCACAATAACGATTGCTGCTAAAGGAATCAATCCTAAGAGTAAATATGATTCGATTTTATCTTGATTAGCTCGAAATTGAACTAGATTATCTTCATATTTTAGAAGTTCGCTCTTATTGATTTTTTCATGATCTATGATATTTGACAAGCGAATATCATTGAAAATATCTTTGGGTGTTAAAAGTCTAAACTCAAATAAATCTGATTCTTGATGATTTTTTAAACTTAACTTTACCTGTTCATTAGATATTATGCTTGCTAAAAAATCATTTCTACCATGAAAAAAGAATTGCAAATCTGATTGCCAGTATGAATTATTGGGTAAGTTGATGGTGAGGTTGATTTCTTCAATTTCAGATTCCATGTAATTAAACATTTTCCAGTTTAATTCTGAAATATCCGAATATGATGTAACAGCACCTAAAATCGTATACTCATATTCAAATATGATGTTTCCCTTAAGTAATCCGATTGGCGTAAAATCCACAAACAAAGACTCACATGAACCCATATTTTCATAACATGCAACAGGTTCTCCTAACTCGTCGATATCTCCTTTAAAAGAATATCCTAAACGGACATCTTCCGTGATATCTATGTTATCTTTAAAAACCTTAATAAAAGCATGTTCACGATCAAATGATGCTTGATTTGAATCCTCTTGATATAAAGGATAGTTTTTAGGATATTTACGAAAAACAATATCTCTAAAGCGAACATGGTATTCTCCTGAATACTTCATATCCCATCTTTCGATGACCTTCATATCCCCTTGGTTATTTAAATCAATGGTTGCTTCATACGAATTAATTCTAATATCTTCATCTGAAACAAATGTGCCTAAAGCCCAAAACATCATTGAAAACATCAAAGGTAAAAGAATAAGAAAAAAACGTTTAAATTTAAAGAAAGACATATAATACCCCCTGAAAAAGAAACTTCATCATTTATGATATCACACATAAACACAATTGATGCAATAAAAAAACCTCCAAACTTAAAGTTCGAAGGACTTTTGAGTTAAAACACTGATGTTAAATCTTACTTCACTGCTTCCTTAAGTAATTTACCTGCACGGAAAGCGGGTGATTTTTGTTCTGGAACTGTAATAAGTTCACCAGTTCTTGGATTCTTTCCAGTTCTTTGAACACGATTTCTTACTTCAAATGTACCAAATCCAGTGACAACAACCTTTTCTCCACGTCTACCTAGTGTTTCAGATACTGTACTTGTGAATGCTTCTAAAACATCTTCTGCTACTTTTTGTGTAACTTGTGCGCGATTAGCAATGACTGCAATTAATTCTGTCTTATTCATTTGATATCCTCCTTAAAGTGATTTAATTGTATCAAATAAAAGCAATTTATGCAACCATATCAACAATTTTCATCAAAAACAATGGCTTAATAAAGCAATTTATTTCGAATATGTTTCAAAATGATGCATTTATCACTTATTTTGTAACTTATAAGTTCTTTGCAAACCTTTGCAGGA
>CAYJBI010000014.1:13925-20227 GCA_964368345.1 uncultured Mariniplasma sp.
TAAAAAATGGCTTTTTTATTTTTTTTTATGTTTTATCCCCTATCTAAACTATAAAAAGCACATGATTAACTGTTCTTTAGTCTAATTCATTGAACCTGTTAAACAACTATTTTGTATTTTGAAGACGATACAATCATAACGTTCTATTCAAAATAAATTATTACTTGAGAAAGACGAAAGATACAAAGTGTCTATATTTGATGAACTTCATTAACATTATTTAGGAATGTAACAATAAAAAAATCATACCTAAACAAATAAAAAATGCATTTAAAAGTTCTTAGTATGATTGATTTTTTTTAGTTTATGATATTTTATATGAGTCAACCTCATCGAAATTAGAAATCTTCACTCTTTAAATCACGTGATAATAATTGTTGTAAACCTTCTTTGACTGATAAACCACCAAAAATAATTTGATATGCAACATTAATCATGGGTAGATCAACACCATGGGTAGATGATAAGTGATGCATCGCTTCAATCGTACGAATGCCTTCGATTGTTTGTGCTTCACTTTGATAAACCTCATTTAATGTCATACCTAAACCTATTTTGCGTCCAGCTTTAAAATTACGAGAATTTTCAGATGAGGCAGTAACAATTAAATCTCCAATACCTGTTAAACCAAAGGCGGTTTCTTTCTTTCCACCCATGAGCTCAACAACTCTGACAATTTCTACAATACCTCTTGTGATAACTGCTGCTCTTGCATTCTCACCTAAGCCTAAACCTGTACATGCACCACTGATAACTGCAATCGCATTTTTAACTGCCCCACCAACCTCAGCACCAATGAAATCTTGTGTTGTATAAACACGCAAGTATTTATCATTAGCAAAAATATATTGAACTTCTCTTGCAAGCTTCATATCTTTTGAAGAACTCACAAGTAATGTTAATTTTCTTTCAATGACTTCTTCAGCATGTGAAGGACCTGTTAAAACAACAAATCCTTTTAACAAGCTTAAAGAAATTTCTTCTTCAACAATTTCTGAAACACGTTTTAAAGTATCAGGTTCTATACCTTTTGATACATTAATAAAAACAGATGGTTTCGTCATTATTTGATTCATATCTTTTAAGACACTACGGATCACTTTGGTTGGAATAGATAAAACAAAGGTTTGAGAAAATGAAATCACTTCATCTAGGTTTGAAGTTGCTTTAATACCAAGAGGAAGTGTTTGTCCAAAAAAAGGATGGATATGTGTATTAATTTTATCGACAGCTTCTCTATTAACATCATAGATTAAAACCTTATGACCATTATCACTTAACACTTGACCTAATGTGCATCCCCATGCACCACCGCCAATAATTCCTATTTTCATCTCTTACACCTTCTTTCTTAAAATAAGTTTGATGGGTGTTCCAGTGAAATCAATTGCATTTCTTAATTGGTTGTTTAAATAACGTTCATATGAAAAATGAACATAATCTGGATTATTGACATAAATCACAAATGTTGGAGGTTTAATCGCAACTTGAGTCGCATAATTGTACTGCGCTTTTCCGTGATTATGAATAGGTGATGGGTTCATAGCAACCGCATCTTGAATTAAGTCATTTAAAAGACTTGTTTGCACAGTCTTTTGATAATTTTCATAAGCCATTGAAATGGCTGGGAAAATGGTATGAATTCTTGATTTATTCTTTGCAGATACGAAAACGACTGGAGCATATGTGAGAAATTGAAACTCATCTCTAATCTTATCTTCCATCTTTTTCATCGTCTTATCGTCTTTTTCAACAGCGTCCCATTTATTAACAACAATAACACAAGCTTTATTATAGTCAGTAACATACCCTGCAACGTGCTTATCCTGCTCAATAATGCCCTCCTCGCCATCAATAACAAGAAGTGCGATATCACTACGTTCCAAAGCAGAAAGAGCTCTTAAAACGGAATATTTGTCGGTTGATTCATAGACCTTCCCACGTTTTTTAATACCTGCAGTGTCAATAACAACATATTCCTTACGATCTTTTTTAAACCGTGTATCAATAGCATCTGTTGTTGTTCCTGCAATATCAGAAACAATCACGCGCTCTTCACCTAAAATCGCATTTGTTAAAGAAGACTTCCCGACATTGGGGCGTCCAACGATTGAAAACTGAATGATGGAGTCATCATATTGTGTATCTTCATCAGTATAATGCGATAATACTTGATCAAGTAAATCACCAATTCCAATTCCATGAATGGTGGAAACTGCGATGGGATCACCAAATCCTAATGCATAAAACTCATAGGTATTTGCTGCTTGATTAATATCATCAATTTTATTGACTGCTAAAATGACTGGCTTTTCAGTTTTATAAAGCAGTTTTGCAATATAATAATCTGCATCGACTAATCCATTTTTTCCATCAACAACAAAAATAATGGTATCTGCTTCATCCATTGCTACTTGTGCTTGTTCTTTAATTTGATTTAAAAAAGGAGCATCGCCAAGATCGATGCCCCCTGTGTCTATCAGTCTGAAATGCTTGGTCAGCCATTCGGCTTTGGCATAAATACGATCTCTTGTTACACCGGGTTGATCATCAGTGATCGACACGCGAGATCCAATCAGTCTATTAAATAGACTCGATTTACCGACATTGGGACGGCCAACTATTGCTACCTTATAAGGCATATTAAAACCTACTTTTCAAAAATCTTTATTTTTTCTTACCCTTTAGTTTATCACCGAAAAGATCACCAAGTGTTGGATTTTGATCTTCTTCATCATCTTCCAAGTACTGTTCGTATGATTCTCTTTCAGCTTTTTCTAAAATGCGACGAATAGATAACTTTAATGTCCATGATTCTTTTGATAAATCGGTAATAACTGCATTAACAACATCACCTGGTGCAAAATAATCTTCTGGTTTATTAATCTTTTCAACAGCAAGTTCATTGGCAGGAATTGTTCCTTCAACACCTTCAACTTCAACTTTAACACCATCCTTAGATACTGATAAAATCTTCGCTGATACGACTTCGCCACGCTTTAAGCTAACATTTTTCCATGGATTATCTTCATTTGCTTTTTTAGAAAGCGCAATACGTTCTTTCTTAAGATCTAATTGAACGATTGTTAATGTTAATTCGTCTCCGATTTTTACATAGGCTTCGAAATTATCATTAGGATTCCAAGAGAATTCATTCTTATGGAGTAATCCTCTAACATCTTTTGCAACTTCGACAATAATACCAAATGGTAATTTTTGATAAACTGTTCCTGTAACTTCATCTCCAACTTTATGTTCTTGATAAAATTGTTCATAAGGTGTCTTTTGAAGAGCTTTCATAGAAAGATCTAAACGATTACCTTCTTTTTTAATAACCTTCACTTCAATTTCTTGTCCAAGAGTTAAAACATCTTCAATCTTTTCAATTCTGAAGTGCGACACCTGAGAAATACGAAGTAAACCTACAACATGATCAAAACGGATGGTTGCAGCATGTGCTTCAATCTTATCAACAATACCTTTGACAACATCTCCGGTATTAATGTTTTCTAATTCATTTTGACGAGCTTGTAATCTTTGTTCATAAGCAATTTGTCTTTCTTTTTCGAAAATAGCTTTTCTAGAAGCGACAATACGTTTGTTTCTACCTTTAAGCGTTGCTTCAATGATTTGAACTTCTAAAGTTTTGCCTTTTAGACTTTCTTTATCCTTGACTAAATCAAAATCAAGTAGACTGTAAGGTAAGAATGCTTCATTATCAAGATAATTTAATACAAGTCCTTTTTCTAATACTTGTTTTACCTTAGCTTTAACAGTTTCTCCTGTTTGAGCTAAAGCTTGGATTTTTTCGAATTTTTCTTCGACAAGTAGTGGCAGACGTGATAAAAGAATCTGTGCAGGTTCATCAGTCATTTTCTGCACTCTAGCTTTTATTTTCTGTCCTAATTGGACTAAACCCTCGAATGTATCTGGTGCGGGTCTGTCATAATTATCCAGATGAATTTTTCCTTCAGTTTGTGCCTGAATGTCGAGGTAAATGGTATTGGACTCAACTTTGATGACGGTACCTTCTACGATTGACCCCTGTCTCAAAAACTTTAACTCCATGTTAGTCGTTCTCCTTTTTGTCGGTTAATTCTATAATTTTATCAACCACTTGTTCTATGGTTAAATGTGTAGTATCTAATATAATCGCATCATCCGCTTTTCTTAACGGTGACTCTTTACGGGTTGAATCTTTTTGATCTCTAATGACGATATCTTCAATCACTTTTTCAATTTTTGCGTCATTCCCCTTTTTAACGTGTTCTTTAAATCTTCGCTTTGCTCTTTCTTCAACATTTGCTGTGAGAAAGATTTTTAAATCTGCATTGGGTATAACCACTGTTCCTATATCTCTACCATCCATAATGATGTTTCCATATGTGGCTGCTTTTTTTTGTAAATCAACAAGCATTTTTCTCACATAAGGAAAACTTGAAACTAAAGATACATTATTCGTGACCGCTTCAGATCGAATTGCTTCTGAGACATCACGGTTTCCAATAAAAATCTTGTCATGATCATAATGGATATTGGTAGTTTCTAAAAAATGATAAGATGATTCATTATTTAAGTCGACGCCTAATTCAATGGCTTGTAGTGTCACTGCACGATACATAGCACCTGTATCGATATGCGTCCATCCTAGTTTTTTAGCAATCAGAGCACTGATTGTGCTTTTACCTGATCCAGCTGGTCCATCAATGGCTAATTTAAACCCTGACATGATTTTCCTCCATACGTATTCCATTATAACATAGTTTTTTTGTGGTTGTTACGTTGTTTTATGTTTTTTTAAGCGATGCGTTAGCATAAAGCTTACGAACTTCATGTATTTTAAGTGGTCGATACATACCTCTTTCAACACCTTCAAGAGTTAAAAAGTCATAACGAACACGTGTCAACTTCTTTACTGGATGTCCGATGGCATCAAACATTTTTCTAACTTGTTTATTTTTTCCTTCAATTAATGTGATAGAAATAAGTGTTGTTTGGTGTTCTTTATCGATTTCAATTAAATGAACTGATTTAGGAACTGCTTTATAGTCATCATCGATAATGACGCCCTGACGCAATTGAACTATTTTCTTTCTTATAACAACACCGTCAACACGCGCTAAATATTCTTTTTCTGTTTCATGTGCTGGATGCGTCATCATATTTGTAAAATCACCATCATTGATCAGTAACAAAATGCCTGCAGTATCAAAATCAAGTCTTCCAACGGGATAAACACGTAAATCTTTTAATTCTTCATCAAGAAGGTCTATCACGGTTTTACGCGATTTTTCATCGGATGTTGTAGAAACGTAGCCTGTAGGTTTATTCATTAAAAAATAGACATGCTGTGCACGTGATATTTCTTTATCATCAACTTTTATGATATCACTCTTACTAACTTTAAAACCTAGTTCTGTAACAATCTTATCATTGACCTTAACTCTACCAGCAAGAATAATTTCTTCTGATTTACGTCTTGATGCAATATTGGACTGAGCAAGTACTTTTTGCAAACGTTCCATTTTTATCACCTAATGTATTATAACATAGTTTCACTATGGTTTCATCATCATTTTCACAAAACAATTGATTTTTGAATGGATTGATGAAGTGTACATCTTTGATGGTGCTTTTTCATCTAGAATCCCAATAAAACGAATGAAATCGCGCTGTTTTTGTCTTACTAAAGAAAAAAGAACTTCATTAGAAGTCCTTCATTATCTTATGAGTGTTTATTTATCTCTTGAAACGTAAGATGAATCGTTGGTGTTAATAATAATCTTTTCGCCAGATTCAATAAACATGGGAACCTTAACAAGAAGACCTGTTTGTAATATAGCATCTTTCAAAGCATTTCCTTTGGTGTCGCCTTTAACAGCTGGCATTGTTTCAACAACTTCTAAAACAAGTTTATCTGGTAATGTGACCCCTAAAATTTCTGAACCATCAAAGAACATAACTTCAACGGATAAACCTTCGTAGATAAAGTTTAATTCTCTTTCAATTTGGAAACCTGGAATTTCAATTTGTTCATATGTTTCGGTGTTCATAAAGACATATTTATCACCATCAGCATAAAGATACTGCATCATGATTTTATCAATTTGAGCGCGTTCAACCTTAATTCCTGCATTAAATGTTATATCAGTCACTGAGCCTGATCTTAAGTTTCTAAGTTTAGTTCTAACAAATGCTCCACCTTTTCCTGGTTTAACATGTTGGAATTCAATAACTGAATAGATGTTTCCTTCATAGACAATCGTTTGTCCTGTTTTAAAATCATTTGTACTAATCATGGT
>CAYJBI010000015.1:0-18649 GCA_964368345.1 uncultured Mariniplasma sp.
GTACTTATCTAACAGATAATCTAAAAGTTCTAAAAACAATTGTTTGATATCGTATGACTGATGAGTTTCTTGTTTTAGTGATGTTGCATTTAATTCTTTAAAATCCATTTGGTTTATATTAATCCCGATTCCTATAATCACAATATCAAATTGATCCTCTTTAGATATCGTTTCAATTAAAATACCCGCAAGCTTTTTATTTCTAATATATAAATCATTAGGTTCTTTAAATGATACATTAATACCTATGGACTTTATATAATATGTGATAGTTTCAATAATCCATTGTTTAAGATAGTCTATTCGATTTACTCTAATCTGTTTGAGCAAAATAGAAAACAGTAAATTTTCACATTTATTAGATTGCCATACACGATCAAATTGACCTCTTCCTTTTTCTTGAAAATCGGCTCTAATGATTGTCATATGCGGAAAATAGGTTTGATTTTCTTTCAAAAAATCACTTGTAGAATCGAGTGAATCAAATTCCATTAATGTGTATTTATTCATTAGTTTCCAACAGCAAATGAAATATTAGCTTCACATGCTAATTCACCATTCACATAAGCTTTAGCTGTACCAAAGCCAAATCCTCGACGAATTTTCGTTAATTCACAGTGTAATTCAAGCATATCACCAGGAAAAACACTTTTTCGAAACTTAGCATCTGAAATACCAGTAAAATAAGCAATTTTTCCGTGATAATCTGGATGAGATAATAAAATAACTGCACCCACTTGAGCAAGTGATTCTATGATTAAAACACCTGGCATAACTGGTTTACCTGGAAAATGACCTTTAAAAAAGGATTCATCATGTTTAACATATTTTATGCCTACTCCTTTATGTAAACTCTCTAATTCAATCATTTCATCAATGAAAAGAAAAGGATCACGATGTGGAATGATAGCTTTTATTTGTTCTTGTGTTAGTCTCATTAAATGACCTTCTTAAAGATAATGGCAGCATTTTGACCACCAAAACCAATATTAACATTCATAGCATACATCATATCTCTATGTACTGATTGATGTGGGGTATAGTTTAAGTCACATTCAGGATCTGGTTCGTCTAAATGAATCGTTGGCGGAATATTGCCTGTTTGTAATGCTTTAATCGTAACAATCGTTTCAATTGCACCGGCAGCACCTAAAGCATGACCTGTCATGGATTTTGTTGAACTAATGTTTATCTGATAAGCTTTTTCTTTAAAAGCTTTTTTGATGCCTAATGTTTCTAGTTTATCATTAAGAATCGTTGAAGTCCCATGTGCATTAATATATCCTATTTCTTCAGGTTTAATATTGGCATCATTTAATGCTTGAATTAAACATGCCGTTATACCACTTGCTTCATCATCTGGAGCTGTCATGTGAAAAGCATCAGATGTTGTTCCATACCCAACCATCTCTGCTAATATAGGTGCTTTTCTTTTTAAAGCATGTTCATATTCTTCTAAAATAAGAATCCCAGCACCTTCCGCAATAACAAACCCACCTCTTCTTATATCGAATGGAACAGATGCAATTGATGGGTCATTCGAGAAGTTTAAAGCTTTTAGACTAGAAAATCCTCCAACGCCAATAGGATTAATGGGTGATTCTGCTCCACCTGTAATAGCGGCATCTAAATAACCATCTCTAATATAACGAAATGCTTCTCCAATGGAATTAGTAGCTGCAGAACATGCAGAGACTTGTGGGAGATTAGGGCCTTTTGCTTGATATTTAATCCCTATTTTCGCTCCGATTAAATTGATAATCGCATTAGGAATAAAAAATGGCGAAATTCTATCTTGCCCTCGTAAAACTGAGGTTTTAGTCTCTTCATAAATCGTATTCAATCCGCCAATTCCACTACCTACAAAAGTACCAATGCGATATGGATCATAGGTATTTTCTAGAAATCGCGATTGCTGAATTGCTTCATGACAAGAAACTAAAGCTAAATTTGAAACACGATCTGAACGTCTTAACTCTTTTCGATCGATAAAATCTTCGAATTGAAGATTTTTAACTTCACCAGCAATTTTTACTTTATCCTCTGATGCATCAAAAAGGGTGATAAAATCAATACCATTTTTACCTTGAATCAAGTTTTTAAATGACTCTTCTACAGTATTTCCTACAGGACTCACAAGTCCCATACCTGTTACTACTACTCTTCTTTTCATAAACACCTACATCACTAAACCGCCATCAACCTCAAGGGTATGGCCGGTAATATAACTTGCTTGTTCACTAGCTAAAAATAATACTGCATGTGCAACATCTAAGGGAGACCCAAATCTTTTTAAAGGGATTTGATTTTTCCAAGTGTTGATAACATCCAAAGATAGTTTTTCTGTCATCTCAGTTTCAATAAACCCAGGAGCTATCGCATTAACGGTGATACCTCTTGAAGCAAACTCTCTTGCGAGTGCTTTTGTCATTCCGATAATACCTGCTTTAGCTGCAGAATAATTTGACTGTCCAGGGTTACCTAAAACACCTGATATTGATGATATATTAATCAATCTTCCATAATCAGATTTTAAAAGCCATTTAGAACTATGCTTTGAAACGTTCCATACACCTTTTAAATTCGTTTCTATAACGCGATCAAATTGTGATTCAGACATCCTTAGAATTAACGAATCATCTGTAATCCCTGCATTGTTAACGACAATATTGAGTTTCCCGTATTTAGCTATGATTTCTTCAATAAGTTTTTGGGCTTGATCATATTTTGAAATATCTGATTGAATTATATGACAAATACCATTCATTGATTCTATTTCTTGAATAAGACTTAATGCCTTATCCTTACTTTTGTTGTAATTAACTATAACGATTGCTCCATGTTTTGCAAGTTCTAAAGATATTGTTCTTCCAATACCAGAAGCACCTCCAGTAACTAAAGCAACTTTATTTGATAAATCCATGGTGTATTAACCATCCTTTCACTTGGTCTAAATCGTTTTTGTGAGAAATATGTGTAACCTCTAGATGTTCATCAATTTTTTTTATTAATCCACTTAAAACTGTTCCTGGTCCTATCTCGATAAAATGCGTAAATTTTTCATTTATCATATATGTGATGGCTTCAACAAATCGAACAGGTGATATGATTTGTTTGACCATTTCTTCTTTTAGTTCATGTATAAGTAATGGTTTTGCTGTTGTATTAAGTATAACTTGGCAGGATGGGTTTTTGGGATTAAATGGTTTTATATATTCTTCAAACTGAGTGCTTGCAGATAACATCAAAGGGCTATGAAAAGCACCAGAAACATTGAGTTTTATCGCTCTTTTACATCCAAGTTCTTTTGCTTTTATGATGGCTATATCTATCATGTCATCTGTTCCACTGATGACTGTTTGAATAGGTGAATTAAAATTTGCAGGATAAACAGAACCATTTAATCTGTTTAAAAGATCAACTACGTCTTTAGATGGTAAACCAAGAATTGCGGCCATAGAGCCTTGATGCTCTTGTGTGGATTGATGCATGAATTCAGCACGTTTATTAACGAGTTCGATAGTTTCTTCAAAGCTGAAAACACCTGATGCATAAAGTGCTGTGTATTCTCCTAAAGAAAAGCCTAACATTCCTTCAGGTTTAATATCAAGTGTTTTTAAGTACTCATAAGCATAGATCGAACTTAATAAAATCATGGGTTGTGTATATTTTGTTTGATTTAAACGACAATCTAAACCAGTTAAAACCTCTTTTGATGGATAACCAAGAATATGATCTGCTTTTTTACTAAGCGTATTTAAATCTAAGTTATCTTCTAGAAAATCTAATCCCATTTGAGGGTATTGACTTCCTTGTCCTGCAAAGATAAATGCTAATTTTTTCATCATCCACCTACAACTGAATGATGGCACTACCCCAAGTAAAACCGCCACCAAAACCTACAAGAAGCAGCTTTTGACCATTGATTTCATGTTTGTCAAAATAATCTGCAATCGTCATAGGAATACTTGCTGCTGAGGTATTTCCATATTCGCTTAAATTCATCATAAATCTATTTAAAGGTATATCCATTGATTTTGCAACAGATTGAATGATTCTTTCATTTGCTTGATGAGGAATAATCATGTCAATGTCATTCATATTTAGATTTGAATCATTAAGAACTCTTTTAATTGCTTGTTCCATCGCTTCAACTGCAAACTGATATACTTTCTTACCATCCATTTTTATTTTATCAATCACAGTTAAGGATCCTTGGTCGTCTCCTTTTGCTGCATTAAAGAAAAATGCTTGATTATTATTGCTATATGCAGGTTCAATAATCATTGCACCTGCACCATCACCAAAAAGAACACATGTGTTACGATCGGTATAATCAACAATACGCGTTAATGTTTCACCGCCAATGATTAATGCTGATTTAAATCTTCCTGTTTGGAGTAATGATGCTGCAATTTCTAATCCATAAACAAATCCTGTACAAGCAGCATTGATATCAAAACTCATAACTTCATGTTTAAGTCCTAAAGCTGATTGGATAAAATTAGCTGTTGAAGGTGTCATTTGATCCCCAGTAATGGTTGCCATAATAATTAAATCTATTTTTTTTGTATCATAATTCACACGATGAATAGCTTGAAGTGCTGCCTTAACCGCCATTTCACTCGTTTTTTCATCAACCGCTTGGTGTCTTGTTTTAATTCCTGTTCTGGTTTGAATCCATTCATCCGATGTATCTACAAGTTTTTCAAGATCTTTGTTTGTAATAAGTTTGGGGGGGACATATTTCCCACTTGATATAATTTTTATTTTGGGATAATTATTCATGATTGATTTCTCCATTTTCAAGATAAACACCCATTCTTCTAAACTTTTCATAACGTTGTTCCAAAAGTTTATGAATGCTCATTACTTGAAATTCTTTTAATTTGATTACAAGCTCATTTTTCAATTGATTAAAACCAAAATCAGGATCCACATGTAATCCTTCATTCTCTGGTATGATTTGATCGATGATTTTCAAATCCATTAAATCTTGTGCAGTTAGTTTCATTAAACTTGCTGCAAGATCTGCTTTTTGACTATCTTTATAGACAATTGATGCATAACCTTCAGGTGATAAAATAGCATAAATACTGTTTTCAAACATCAGGATATGATCACCGACTCCAATAGCTAGTGCTCCCCCTGAACCACCTTCGGATAATACGACAACGATGATTGGTGTTTCAAGTCCCATCATTTCTTTTAAATTTGTTGCAATGGCATATGCTTGACCTCTTTCTTCAGCACCAATACCAGGATAAGCACCTGGTGTATCGATAATACATAAAATAGGTCTTTTGAATTTTTCAGCTTGTTTCATTAATCGTAGTGCTTTTCTATATCCTTCAGGATGGGGCATACCAAAATTGTGCTTTATCTTTTCTTCAGTTGTTGAACCCTTTTCTTCTGCTATAACAGTTATTGGAAAACCATTCAAAGTTCCAATACCGCCCATGATTGCACGATCATCAGAAAACATACGATCCCCATGAAACTCTATAAAATCTGAGAATAAAAATTTGATGAGTTTTATAGCTGTTGGACGTTCATGATGTCTTGCTAGTTTCACCTTGTTCCATGCTACGTTTTCCATGATGCTTGTTCTCCTTTTTGATGAAAATGTAGTAATTTATAAAGCGTTTTTCGCATGTCTTTTCGATGAACAATGAGATCTACCATGCCATGTTCTAATTGAAATTTATCAGTTTGAAAGCCTTCTGGAAGTTCTTGTCTAATTGTTTGTTTTATAACTCTAGCACCTGCAAAACCAATTAATGAAGAGTGTTCTGCAATATTGATATCGCCTAGTGATGCGAAACTTGCAGCAACTCCACCTGTTGTTGGATTTGTTAAGATACTTATATAAAGTAGTTTCTTTTTTCCAAAGTAGTAAAGTGCACCACTAGTTTTACTCATTTGCATAAGAGATAGTATCCCCTCTTGCATACGAGCACCTCCTGATGCAGAGAAAATAATAAGCGGGAGATTTTCTTTTGTTGCAAATTCTATAAGTCTGGTTACCTTTTCACCTACAACACTTCCCATACTTCCCATCATAAAATGACTATCTAGAATACCAATGGCGACTTTAATTTTAACAATACTTGCAGTGCCACATAGAAAAGCATCTTCCATATGTGTTAACTTTTTCCCAATTTTAATTTTTTCATCATAATCTGGTATTTGAAGGGGATTAACTGAAGAAATGTTTTGGAAAAGTTCTTCAAAACTACCTTCATCAACTGTCAAATGAAGTCTTTTTTGAGCATTCATTCGAAAATGATACTCACAATATGGACAAATTTGGAAATTAGCCTCTAACGTTTTTTCATAAATTGCTGCACTACATTGGTCACACTTAACAAAAATACCATCGGGTATATCTATAGGTTCATAATTTGTTGTTTTCTTTCGTACATTTCGTTTAAATTCTTCAAGTTTTTGTTTACGCTCTGATAAAAAATCATTCACTATTTTCACTCTCCACAAGCGTATTGAATCGTGCTATAAAACCTGTATCATATGTTCCTTTGATGAAATCAGGATTATGCATAATTAAATACTGATATTCAATATTGGTTTTTATACCTTCAATGACAAACCCTTCAAGTGCAACTCGCATCTTTTTAATAGCTTCTCTTCGATTTGGTGCATGAACAATTAGTTTAGCAATCATCGAATCATAAAATGGAGGAATTTCATATCCAGGATATATATGTGTATCAAGTCTTACACCAAAACCACCTGGAAATAAAACATTCGTGATCTTTCCTGGTGTTGGTAAAAACTTATTCATAGCATCTTCTGCATTTATTCTACATTCAATAGCGTGTCCTTGAACTTTAAGATCTCGTTGTTTAAAAGAAAGTTCTTTTCCAAAAGCAATTTTGATTTGTTCTTTGATTAAATCAATCCCTGTAATCATTTCAGTAATCGGATGTTCCACTTGAATCCGTGTATTCATTTCAATAAAATAAAAATTCCCTTTTGAGTCTACGAGAAACTCCATCGTTCCTGCATTCGTATAGTGAATCGCTTTCGCTAGTTTAATTGCTGCTAATCCCATTTTTCTTCTCAATATATCATTTAAAATGGGTGATGGTGTCTCTTCTAACATCTTTTGATTTCTTCTTTGCATGGAACAATCTCTTTCAAACATATGACAAACATTCCCATGATGATCTGCTATAATTTGAATTTCAATATGTCTAGGTGATTCAATAAACTTCTCGATATAAAGTGATTTATCCCCAAAGCTAATCTCAGCTTCGAGTGAGGTACGCATAAAAGCATTCAGGAATTCTTCGTCTGAACGCGCTATACTAATTCCCCGACCTCCACCACCACTACTAGCTTTCATCATGACCGGATAACCTATTTTTTTCGCAATCTTTAGACCCTCTTCTGCATTTTCTACAATGCCATCAGATCCTAAAACAACGGGGACACCAGATAGTTTGGCAATTGCTCTTGCAGATGCTTTATCGCCAATTTGTGCAATGGTTTTTGACGTTGGACCAATAAAAATGATATGACAACTTTCAACCATTTCAACAAACGTTGCATTCTCTGATAAAAAGCCATATCCTGGATGAATCGCTTGACATCCCGTTGATATGGCAGCAGATAATATACTATTCATGTTTAGATAGCTATCTTTGCTACTTGCTTGTCCAATACAAATGGCTTCATCTGCTAATTTAACATGGAGTGATGTCTGGTCTGCTTCTGAATAGATTGCAACTGTTTCAATCCCGAGTTCTTTACATGCTCGAATGATACGAACAGCTATTTCTCCACGATTTGCAATTAGTATTTTATTTTTCATTAGAATCACCAACACGCATTAAAACATGATTAAAACCGATGACATCACCGTTTTTTACCATAATTTCTTTAATAATGCCGTCAAATGGTGAAGTGATTTCATTCATAATCTTCATAGCTTCTATAATGCAAACGACTTGTCCTTTTTTAACTTTTGAACCAACTTCAACAAATGGTTTCCCTTGTGGTGTTGATGAGGCATAAAAAGTTCCTACAAGAGGTGATTTGATCATTGTTTGAGATAGCGATAAAAGAGGATTAATCTCGTGTTCCATGGATTTGTTTTTGTTTATTTCTTCTTTAACAATGATACTACTTTCTTTTTTATCTTCATTCTTATTTTTGGATAATTTAAGTCTAAAACCTTCCATTTCGAGTTCAAGTGTCATTAAAGGAGAACTCTCAAAGTCCTTAATAATATTCTGAATTTCTTTAATTGTCATTTATATATACCGTTTCACTTTTCTAGTTTGATAAATCCTTTTTAATTCAGCATCAAATGTTGATATTGGGTTGTTTTTTCATTGATTGATATGTCTTATCTAACCTAAGATGTTTAATACAGTGATCAGCCTGATTTAAATAAAAAGAATACATCATGCATAACGTTTAAATCGTTTTTGATCACTTATGGTCGTTTACATCACTCCCCTCTGTTTAGCAATTCAAATGTTTTGAATTTCAAATTATATACCTGCATACATTCTATCACAAATAAGAATGATGTCAAGAGTCATAGACCTATAAAAAAAACCTATGACTTATCATAGGCTTAATGAGACGAGATTCGTTAGTGTTTCGTTATTGATATATTTATCAAGCGTTTTAATGACTTCATCAATCATACGATCGTTCATTGTTGGTGAAGATGAAGCTTGATGAGGTGTTATAAAAATGTTTTTTGCATGCCATAAAGGATCACTAGAAGCCAAAGGTTCTTGTGATGTAACATCAAGGCATGCACCTCTTATATAATCTTTATTGAGTGCATTGATTAAAGCTTCTTGGTCGATAATATCGCCTCTTGCAACGTTAATCAAAATACTCGATGTTTTCATTAATTTAAGTTCTTTCATACCAATTAAATGCTTGGTTTGTTGTGTTAAAGGAAGAGAAATGATAATATAATCAGAATTTTTAAGAATATATTCTAAACCTTTTCGATCATGGAAAATCGAATCATAATCATTAGAAATCATGTTTGATCTTCTATAACCAAGGATTTTACATTCAAAAGATTTTAATCTTTTTGCAATCTCATTTCCAATAGATCCAGCACCTATTATTCCGATGGTACTTTGATATAATTCATGTTTTACCGTTTTAAACTCCCATCTTTTTTCCTTCATTAAATCATAATAGTGATAAAGATGTCTATTAAAGTAAAGCATTTTTGCTAATACATCTTCTGCAATTTGAATGCTATATACATCTTTTGCATAAGCAAGTGCAATTCCACGTTCTTTTAACATCATTAAGTCAACTTGATCATAACCTGCAGTCAGTAGTTTAATCAGTTTCAACTTTTTAAAATGATTTAAGAAATCCTCAGTAATTCTATTTGGCATCACAATAGCTACTTCTGCATCATGGTAAGAAATATCGTTAACTGAAATTTCATGATTTAAAAAACGATTTCTAATTTTTTCTATATCTTCACTTTTGATCGATTTGGGATCAATCCATATCTTCATTATTGTCACCTATCCATTTATCAAATGCTAATCTTCTTAAATCACCTTCGCCAGGCTCTAATAAAATCCATCCACGATATTTATAACCGTGCTTTTCAAATAAACGAATGGCATTTTGATTTGTATAATAAGTATCAATTCGTATTTGCTTGATATTTAATAATTGAGCTTGATGATCTGCAAATAATAAAAGCTCTTCTGCAATCTTTTTACCTAAATATTCTCTTTTTACAGCTAAGCGATGTATTGTTAAGTAAGGCAAGTCATTATGCCAACTCCCATCAAAAATGACTTTATATGTTTTTTCAACACCTTTTTTAATTGAAATCATTCCAATAATTTCCATGTTAAACTCATAAACAAAAAACTCATGAAGTTCGATGTCTTTTCTAAACGTTTCAAAAGTTGGATTTTGGTGTTGCCACTGATCTATTCCACGCTCTTTTAACAATTCTGTGGTTTCAAGTCTAAGCTTCCATATATCATTTAAATCACGGATTGTAGCCTCTCTAATCATAGGTATCACTTGATAAGTATAATAGATAACAATAATGCTTCCACATTTTTCATTTTAATGGGGAGTGCATACATCATATAACTTCCTTCTGGAACTTCACCAAGTCTTAATCCTTCAATAATGATAATATCATCTTTCATTAGGATGTGATGTGTCGGGTGGCCTTTTTGATCTCTTTCAATACCAAGCGCATCAACGCCAACTCCTGATACCTTCTTATTTTTTAAATAAAGTGCTGCCTTTTCATTAACAAATACAAATTCAAAATTAAACACATCTTCAAATGAATTACGTGTCTTAAAAAGTATAAAATCAGATGCATTAATATCTAAGGACACTAAATCAGATGCATCAATTTCTTTTTCAACATGTGAAAGATCAAAAACTTTGACAGTTCTAATAAGTTTATTTAAATCTAAAGTATCTGATGTTTTTCCACTTTCTATCATATGAAGAGGAAAATCCATATGGGTTCCTGTATGTAAATTCATTGTCACCTGTGTTTCATAGGCAGATGAGTTTTTAAAATTAGACGCATTAATGAACTTAGGTTTCTTTTCTTCTTTGTTTTTATATACTTGAATATCTTCAGATATTGTCATTGAAACATCATAAATCTTCATTTCATCACTTCTCCTGTCAATTCTTTAATGAGTGGTTTTAAATCTTCGTAATTCTTATAAATGATTGGCTTTTCTTGATGTTTTTTTATCGCGTCAATAAATTTCCATGATAACTCAATTTCATCCCATCTTGTAAATAATGTTTTATGATGATCACATATATCTTTTAATAACTTTTCATATGCTTCAGACATATTTCCAACAGCATGACATGCAACACAATATTCTAATTCAACTTCTTCAACATCATCTCTTAACCCTGGAACTTTTGAATTCAAAATAAGACCAACACCATCTAAAGGTGCAATCTTAATATAAAGTTTATTGGTTGATAATGGAAGATTCCATTTTCTTTGTTCAGATGTTTCTTCAAATTCTACGATAATTAAAGATTCCTTTTGATCAAGTTTTTTGCCAGACATTAAGTAAAATGGAACACCTTTAAACCGAGGTGTTTGAACAAATGCCTTCATAAAAACAAATGTTTCTGTTTGAGAATCAAGAGAAATATTTTTTTCTTGAAGATATCCATCATACTGGGCAAATATCAATGAATCCTTATCAAATTTTAAGTGTTCTAAAACCTTCACTTTTTCATTTTTTACATCTTCAGAATGATAAGACATGGGAACTTCCATAGCAATCAATGATAGCATTTGTAATAGATGACTTTGTACCATATCTTTAAGTGCACCTGATTGGTCATAATAACCTGCACGACCTAAAATACCATCAGTTTCTTTTGCGATAATTTTCACACTCTTTATCGATCGATTATGCCATATTTCTTCAAATATACGATTTGCAAAGCGAACCATCAAAATATTTTGAATCATTTCTTTGCCAAGATAATGATCAATACGATAGATTTGTTTTTCATCGAAATAGCGCCATAACATTTCATTTGTTAATTTAGCACTATTTAAATCATGCCCAAAGGGCTTTTCAAAAACGATTGATTGTTCTAAATTGTTTGGATTAACAAGATTTGATTCGTTAATGTTTTTAGCAACAATAGGAAATAACTCTGGTCCAATCGCTAAATAATAAAGTTCTCGTGTTTTTTCATGTTTAAGTTGTTTAATTAAACTAACGAGTTCATGATAATCATCGAATTTTGTAATCTCAATTTTATGATAGATTACTAGTTCTTTAAGAATCTCTAAATCAAAAGACAACTTGCTTGCATCATTCATTTCTTTAAGATACATGGAAGTATCATAATCCTTACGTCCTAAAGCAATAATTTTGGTTGACTTTGGTATTTGTTTTTCAATATATAACCTAAATATTGCTGGCAATAATTTTCGTGATGTTAAATCACCGGTTGCACCAAAAATCGTTATTATTAAATCATTCATAAAGCTCTCCTTCTATTCGTTATCCCATGCATGCCATAAATAATGTGAAACAATCGAGCGATATGGAACCCATTTTTGAGATATGTTATTGATTTCATCCATCATTAATTCTTGATTTTGGTAAACACGCTTTAAAGCATTTCTTAAACCTAAATCAAGTACTGAAAAGACATCTTCTCTGCCTAATGAAAAAATCAGAAACATTTGAGCACTCCAAATTCCGATTCCTTTGACCTTGATCAACATGGAAGTAATTTCTTGATCAGATTTCTTATCCATATCTAAAAAAGTAATGACACCTTGAATAACACTATCAGCTAAGCTCTTTAAATATGTTATCTTTTGATGAGATAGCCCAAGTTTTCTTAATTCTTCATCTTTTGTTTCAAACACTTTTGTCGCAGTTATTTCACCCTGATAATAATCATAAATACGTTTTGAAATGACAGAACTGACTTTGGATGAGAGTTGTTGAGCAATCATAATATCCACAAGTGATTCAAAATAATGCTCATTGATATTTACTCGAATTTCATCTTTCAATTGAAAGAGATTTATCAACAATGGATCTTGACTAACTAAGTATTCAATCACATCAGATTTATTTTTATAGACATAGGATTTCATGAAATACCTCCACTTTTCTATTATATCATGATAAATTATCTATCTATGAATACATCCATTATGTCATACATGTATTTACTTACTACAATTTGACACTACTCTACTAAATGGCGTAAAATGAAGTTAGAGGTGAGGCATATGGAAAACAAAGAAAGTAATCAATCTGGAAGACATGTCATTTATGCAAAACATGGTATGGTAGCAACTTCGGAACCTCAAGCAGCACAAGCAGGACTCGATATTTTAAAAAAAGGTGGGAACGCAATTGATGCTGCTATTGCAGTCGCATCCACGCTTACTGTTACAGAACCAACCTCAAATGGAATAGGTGGCGATAATTTTGCCATTGTTTGGTATAAAAATCAACTTTATGGACTCAATTCAAGCGGTCCTTCACCTAAATTAATGACGCTTGAAAACTTTAAGAAAAATAAGATTAATGAAATGCCAACTCATGGAATCATTCCAATTACTGTTCCTGGTGCAGTTGCAGGTTGGGTAGAATTATCTAAGAAATTTGGATGTTTATCTTTAAAAGATACATTAAAGCCAGCCATAGATTATGCAAGACATGGCTTTGTCGTTCAAAAAACAGTCGCTTCCAACTGGAATCGTGCAAATATGATCTATAAAAAATCACTAAGACATGATATGTATTCATCCTGGTTTGATACATTTACTAAATCATTAGAAGCTCCTAAAGAGGGAGATCTTTGGGTGTTACCTCATCATGCAAATACACTTGAAGATATAGGAAATACACTTGGAAACTCTTTTTATCGAGGGAAAATTGCGGATCAAATGGATGCTTTTTCTAGAAAATATGGTGGTTTTCTAAGAAAATCTGATTTGTCATCATTTACTCCTGAATGGGTTGAACCCATCAAGGTAAACTATCGTGGATATGATGTTTACGAATTACCACCTAATGGACAAGGTATTGTTGCTCTTATGGCTTTAAACATTCTTGAAAACTTTACATTTAAAGATAAAGAACTCTTAACAACTTATCATAAACAAATGGAAGCAATCAAACTAGCGTTTTCTGATGGTTTTACCTACATTTCAGATCCTAAAAGCATGAAGACATCTATCCAATCACTTCTTTCTAAAAACTATGCTTGGAAAAGATCAAAAGAAATAAAAACCAAAGCTTTAGAACCTAAAGCGGGTAAACCTATTAGTTCTGGAACTGTATACTTAGCAGTTGCTGATCAAGAAGGAAATATGGTTTCAATGATTCAATCAAATTATATGGGTTTTGGTTCAGGTATTGTTATTCCGGAAACAGGTATTGCATTACATAATCGAGGTCATAATTTTTCACTTGATTCATCATCTGCAAATATTCTTGAACCTGAAAAAAGGCCCTATCATACCATTATTCCAGGTTTCTTAATGAAAGATAGAACTCCATTAGGACCATTTGGTGTTATGGGAGGATTTATGCAACCCCAAGGTCATGTTCAGGTATTGATGAACATGATAGATTTTCACATGAATCCTCAAGAAGCTTTAGATTCTCCAAGATTCATGTGGGTTGAAAAAAAGAAATTTTTAGTAGAACCTAGTTTTAATTTAAACATGATTGCATCACTCCAAAAAAAGGGGCATGAAATCATGATAGAACCAAATTTAAATCACTTTGGACGTGGACAAATCATACTAAGAGATTCTATTACTGGTGTTTATACTGGTGGTACAGAAAAAAGATGTGATGGTAGCATTGCTTCATACTAGTAAAATACACTCACATCAAATACTTACTTTTATGTCTATTAAATGAATAATTCTAGTAAACCAAACATACTGAATGTAAACCCCAAAAATAAAAGGATAAGCAAAATGAAAGACACATGTTTTGTTTGATAAATTGATTGAATCCCTAGGATAGTTCCGATAAATGCAAGTATCCACGAAAGAACAACCATAATATTCAATATGACTAAAATAAAACCAATCGGATGACCATTTAAAAAAAGTTCATCAATAACATAAAAAATCACGAGAAGTAAAAGACTGATTAAAATCAGAAATGATGCCTCTTTTGAACGTTTGTGTTTTGGGATAACACTTATTTTCATATGATAACCTTCTTAATAAAGATATGATACACATAACTTAAGAATAAAATAAAACAACCACAGATCCAAAATGATTTGTGGTTGTTTGAATTTAACATAAATGACAACGAAGAACACCTGGAATAGTTTTAATCTTATCAATCATTTCATTAGATACTTGCTTAGATAAATCAAATATGATTGTCTTATATTTTGTGTTTTCTTGAGTGATAGATTGAATAATCATTTCATGTGACATATTTTGAAAAACTTGAATTAACTCTAAGTTTATACTCCCTAATATAGTCAATCGCGGGTGTTTTTTTATGCCTAGTGATGCATTTGGAAAATTAACAGAATTGATAATATTTCCTTCTTCAATGTAACTTACGATTTGATGAACAGCCATGGATGCACAATTATCTTCAGCTTCTTCTGTTGAAGCACCTAAATGTGGAATAGCAATGACTTGATTCATGTTAGCAGTTTTTGTATTAGGAAAATCTGTAACATAACATCTCACTTTTTTATGATCAATAGCTTCTTTTAAATCATCATCATTGACAAGTGCATCTCTCGCAGCATTAATTAGGATGACACCATCTTTCATTTGGTTGAATGTTTGTTTATTCATCATGTATTTCGTTTGAGGAGATAAAGGTACATTTAAACTGATGAAATCACAATGTGGTAACATTTCTTCTAATGTTTTAACTAAGACCATATTTTCTGGAACATCTAAACGATCAATCGTTGATAAATCTCTTTTTGTACCTATAACCTTCATACCAAGATAAGTACACGTGCGAGCTAATTCCATACCAATGGCACCAAGTCCAATAATCCCAATGGTTTTACCTTTAATTTCAGTTCCACCAAATTGAGCTTTTGCTTTTTCAACTGTTTTTGCTATTTCAGGATCACTTTGGTTATTCTTTACCCAATGGATACCACCTATGATATCTCTTGATGCTAAGAACAAACCCGCTAATGTTAATTCCTTAACAGCATTTGCATTCGCTCCTGGTGTATTAAAAACAACAATCCCTTTTTCTGCATAATTATCAAGGGGAATATTGTTAACTCCAGCTCCTGCACGTGCTACTGCAAGCACTGAGTTTGGCAGTTCCATTTCATGCATAACTGCACTACGAACAAGTATAGCAATTGATCCATCAATATTCTTAGAAACCTCGTAATTTTGAGGTAGTTCTTTTAATCCAACTGATGATATGGGATTTAAACAATGAACATATTTCATATTAAACGCCATACTTTCTTTCAAATTCTTTCATGAATTCAACAAGAGCTTTTACGCCTTCTATAGGCATTGCATTATAGATGGATGCTCTCATTCCTCCTACTGTCCGATATCCTTTGAGGTTGTCAAATCCAGCAGCTTTTGCTTGTTTGATAAACTCATCATCAAGTTCTGAAGATGTTGATTTAAAACATACATTCATAAGTGAGCGTGAATTCTTATCAACTGTTCCATAAAACATTTTACTTGAGTCTAGATAATCATAAAGCATACCTGCTTTTTTCTTGTTAATCTCATCCATGACTTCAAGACCACCTTTATTCTTCAACCATTTAAATACTTTACCACATAAATAAATGCCATAGGTTGGAGGAGTGTTATACATGGATCCATTTTCTGCATGAATATCATATCTTAACATAATTGGTGTTTTTGGATCAATATCTTTTCTAATCAAATCTTCTCTAATTATTACAATCACTGTTCCAGCTGGTCCCACATTTTTTTGTGCACCAGCAAAGATTACTCCATATCTACTGACATCTATGGGTTCAGATAAAAAACAAGAGGAAGCATCAGAAACGAGAATCTTACCCTTTGTATTAGGTAATTCTTTATATTTTGTACCAAAAATCGTATTGTTGTCACACATAAATACATAGTCTGCATCTTCTGATATCGGAAGATTTGAAATATCTGGAATGTAAGAAAAGTTTTTGTCTTGTGAACTTGCAACGATATTAACAGTTCCGAATTTAGCTGCTTCTTCAGCTGCTTTTTTTGACCATTGACCTGTTAATATATAGTCAGCTTTACCATTTTTCATTAAATTCATCGGAATCATAGAAAACTGAAGCGTAGCACCACCTTGTAAGAAGAGAACTTTATAGTTATCTGGAATATGTAATAAATCACGTAAATCCTTTTCAGCTTCATCAACAATCTGTTGATAAATCTTCGAGCGATGACTCATTTCCATGACAGACATACCACTATTTTGGTAATCTAGCATCTCATTAGCTGCATCTTGAAGCACTTCAACAGGTAATATTGCAGGACCTGCTGAGAAATTGTAAATTCTTTTCATTTTTCTTCTCCTTTTTTATCTTATTCGTCTTGATTCTAAATAATAACGTTTTGCTGTTGCTGATCCCATCGAAAATGATTTTCGAGGAAGAACTTTCCCTAATTGGATAAAAGGAAATAAATCTTTTTTCTCCAGTGTAGGCATCTTAATTCCTACAGCATTTGGATGATGATTGCAGATACGTATTAATTCTTCTTCACCGTGAATATAATCAATCGTCACTTTCGGATGGTGTTTGATATAATTGTCGATAAAACCCTGAATTTGCTCATAGGCTTCAGCTGTGCTTTTAGGAATATAAAATTCTTCTTTTCCTAGTTCTTTTCGATAAATCCATGATTCCATATCTTTATCGACTGCATGAAACAAATCAATTAAAAAGCTATCATCAACATTAAATAGTACACGATGGATACCTTCAAATTCTAAACCTGGATCATAGATGTTTACCATTTCAACCATGGCAAATCGTGCAGGATGATCTTTTATTTGATCATTAGATAGTGTTTTTTTCACATTTTCCCAATGAGCTTTCGCCGTTGCCAAACTATGATTACCATCACCTACAACTGCAAGTATTGGATCATTTTCATCTTCAATTAATTGATAAAATTCTTCAACAATAGGATCCGTATCAAAAATTTGATAACCCCTAATATGTCCGCCCATCATATTTAATACAAAATCATAACGCTTTTTAAGCGTACTTCTTTTTTGATAGAGTCTTTCGATTATTTTTAATTTATCATCATTGATAAGTAACATAATGTGTGATAATTCAAGTGGTGCTTTTTCTCGAACTTTAACTCTAGGAGGTATTCGTTCAATAATCGTTTTTTCGGTTGTTCGAATCAATGGTTTTGAACCTACTTCATAATCATAAGCTTCAAGATCGATAGCAACCATCAGTCCTAAACGTCGTACATTAAGGTTTGTGACACGCTCAATAAGCATAAATGATGAACCAACAGATTGAAGTGTCCCATCTTTTGAGTACTCTTTCATCGAATCATGTATCTGATCAATCGTTTGATCTCTCATTGATTCTAGATATACTTCAGGAATAATCATATTATACGTAGATGGTTCATCTTCAATATAATCTTTAAGCTCAGCCCAATACTCTGGTGAACTCGTGAACTGATCACAAGCAACAACAGCCCATTTTGATAAATCAATGCCTTTTCTTGGAAGTAAAAAATCAGCTGTAACAATCGGTTGATCCTTAAACTTAAGCGACATAAAAAATCTCCTATTCATCTGATTAGAGTATAATCTTGTTCCCGTATTCAATTATTAAACGATAAATCTTAATCGTCATGTAATATCCTCATATGAAAAGAAACATTAAAAAAATGGCCTTGCACACATCGTATTTTCCAATTTCATTGTAACATGTAAGCGCTTTTATTTCAAGGAAATATAACTAAAAAATAGAGAAAATCTATATCTTTTCACTTTGTATGAAAATGATTGAAAATTTTACAAAAAAAAACAAGCAATTGCTTGTCTTGTTATGAATCATTAATCTATCAATTTATTTATCTCAATACATCTGAAAGCTTTGATAATTTATCGTTTAC
>CAYJBI010000016.1:0-17383 GCA_964368345.1 uncultured Mariniplasma sp.
TAAGTTAATTAACATTGTAGCTAACTAATCAAACACCCCTTGTTTTGGGGTGTTTTTTTACATTCAAGGTAAAATATAAATAAGACCAATAAAATGGCATGTTTTACAGTATATAAGGTGTAAGGGGAGCTTATGGAACATGTTCATGTGATAATTAAAGAGTTAAAACAAAAAAACTATCAGCATTTTGATGAGTTTTATCATTTAACGAAGCAACAAGTTTTTTTTGCCGTCATAGGAATCGTTAAAGATCAGAGTTTAGCAGAAGACTTATTACAAGAGACTTACATGAAATTCCTTGAAAAAATTGATAGTTTTAAAGAAGGTTCAAATCCAAGTGCATATTTAACAACTATTGCAAGAAACTTGGCAATTGATTTATACCATAAAAGGAAAAAAGAAGTTCTTTCTGATGAATTGATGGATATGATTCCTTCAGAAGAAGTTGAAGATGAAAAGAGTGAAGAAATCTTCAAACTTCTAGATCTCTTAGAACCTCTAGAAAAAGAAATCATTATCATGCATGTAATCAACGATTTGAAATTTAGAGAAATATCTAAAATACTTAATAAACCTTTAGGGACTGTGCTTTGGATATATAACAAAGCCATTAAAAAAATGAAAATGGAAGTAGGTGAATTCAATGACAAATAAAGAGTTAAAAGCATATCTTAAACAAAAAGCAAATGAAGTAGAAATTAAAGATTTTCAAACATCCATTTTAGAACGTGTAAAGATGTTACAAAATGACTCTGTTGAAGTTATTGAAAAACCACGACGCATATTTCGATTAAAACCATTAACAACATCGCTACTTGCTGTGATGGCAACATTTATCTTTGTTTTATTACTTGTTGATCAAACAGGAATTAATCCAGTCATTAATGAACCTGTATTAGAAAATATGGAAAATGTTGTTGCCCTATCAAGTATTCAAGCAACCTCTTTGATTGAAGTGATGGAACAAGATTTATCAATATCTAATCAATCATTACTTCGCATGGGTGGTCCATTACGTGATCAACAAATAAAAAATGAGATTGAAGACTTAAGAAGATACTTAGATACCATTGAGAAACTCTATGCAAGTAACGAAGATTTTGATTTAACAGATGAAGAAGAAAATAGCTCAAGTTATCTTCGACATATGCGTTTTAAGGCACGTGATTTAGTCAATCAAGAAACGATGTATGAACTAAAATATAATCAAAACATAAATAAAGAAACAAACGTATATAACGTCACTGGTGAAGTTGTTGTTGGTAGTAAATCATATCTTATGACAGCACAAGGGATTAAAGGACAAAAACAAATACAATTAACAGTTACCAATGAAAATGACTTCATGGTTGTTCTTGATTATGAAGAAATAGAAGGTATTCATCATTACACAGTTGAACTTATTAATCATGATGAAACACTAGAAATTGTTACTATTTCCCTCGAAAAAGAGGGTGAAAAGAAAATAGCGACGCTCTCATTTATTGAAGGAACATCAACGGGTATTTATGTTTTTGAAATCATTGAAGAAGATTTCAAAAAAGTGATTCAAATCACTTATACACTTGATTTTAGTGGTGATATTGAACAAGGAATCATTACCATTCGAATTTTATCTCTTCCTAATGCTAATATGTATTCCATACAAGTTAAACCTGAAGGACGGCAAGGCTTTAGTATTACCCAAGGAAGAAGAACTCCAAATAACAATCCAAACACACAATCACACATTTTTTAAACTTTGACCAATAAAATGAGTTGATTCAAAGTATATAGAGTGAAAAGGAGGTTACAAACCTATGAAAACATTGAAATGGATTTTAAGTTTTGTTGCCATATTAGGAACAGTATTCGTATTAGCATCATGTGCAGAAACTATCAATGCACAAGATGACACGTATTTAACGGTTGATATTAACCCAAGTGTTGAACTCATCGTTAATAGAAATGAAAAGGTGGTCTACGCTAACCCACTGAATG
Source organism: uncultured Mariniplasma sp. (assembly GCA_964368345.1). GTDB lineage: Bacteria > Bacillota_I > Bacilli_A > Acholeplasmatales > Acholeplasmataceae > Peloplasma. The sequence goes on from CAYJBI010000016.1 coordinate 1,981, forward strand.
AAGATGCAGAAGTATTACTAGCAAGTATTGAATTAATTGGACTCGATTTAGATGATGCACTTGATTTAGTGATTCAAACAGCCATTGAATTAGGCTATATTGATGTTGAAGCTGATGAATCTTATGTATATGTTTCAGCAATTTCAAAAGATTCTGAATTAGGAGAAAAAATTAAAAATCAAGCAAAAGAACACATCAATAACGCTTTTGGTAAACGTAAGATGATGGGTAGAGCTGAAGATAAAGGGTTTACTCCTGAATTCTTATTAGAAGCTGAAACTTATGGCGTTACACCAGGATTCTTATTTTTAGCAAAAGAAGCGACTTTAGTCAATGATGACTTGTTACTTGAAGATGCACTTCTTATGACAGTTGATGAACTACAAGCAATTTTAAAAGAAGCTAAAGTAGAATTGAGAGAAGTTAGTCAAGCATTAAAAGACGAATTCTTACAAGCTCGTCAAGTATTGTTTGATCAATACTTACCACAAATCACAGCACTTGAAGCTGAAATAACTTTAAAACAAGAAGCACTTGCTACTTTGAATGCTAGTTTATTAGAAAAGCAAGAAGCACTTTTAGAAGCAACTGAAGAAACAAAAATAGCACTTGAAGCTGAAATAGCTATAATCGAAGCTGATGTAATATTGATCCAAACTGAAATTTCAGAAATTCAATTACAAGTTGAAGCTCTACAAGTTGAATTACGTGATGCAGTTAAAGTAATCCGTGATGAATTTCATGAAGCAAGCCAAGCATTAAGAGATGAATTTAAGGCAATGTTTCAAAATAGAAGAAATCAAAATCAAAACAGAGTCAATCAATTCTTCGAAAATCGTGAAAAAGAATCTGGAGATCTCATTGAACGCATAAAGAATTGGAAAAAAGGTCGCCCATAATCCCCCCTTATGGGAATGTAGAAAAAAGACGAAAGCTTGATCAACTTTCGTCTTTTGTTTTATAAATCATTATAAGATAAGGAGGATTCTTAGATTCATCTAAAAAATGGCTTTGAATCATCTGATAGCGAGAGATAGGAAGTGTTCTTAACCATTCTTGGATTGCATCACTTTCCTTTTTTCCTTCATCATGTCCAGGGTATACTACCATTTGTATAAACCCATTCATCTTTAACACTGGAAGTAGTTTGTTAAGCGTTTTTATCGTGGTATCACGCATCGTTGTTAAATCTTTATTCCCTTGTGGGAGATAACCTAGATTAAAGATAACTCCACGGAAAGTGGATACATAATTTAGTATATTTTCATGACTATCACAAATGAGATGAACATGATTAAAATGACCTACTTTTTTATCAGTTTCATCAAGGGCTTGTTTTTGAATATCAAACGCATAAACCTCTTTTGCAATATTTGATAAAAAGAGTGTATCATAACCATTACCCATGGTCGCATCTATGATGATATCATTTTTTGTAATAAGTGTTTGTAGTATCGCATGTGCTTGCTCAAGAAGTATGTTCTTTCTCATAATAATCCCCCTGATATAATGAGAGTGCTCTCATTTTTTTATCGATTTCATTGGTAACAACAAATTTTTTTCTCGTCCAATGTGGAGCAATCAACATGTCTGTTGGTGCATCACCTGTTAATCTGTGGATAATTATATCTTTTCTTAACCAACCAATTTGATCAACAGTAATATCCACATACTCTTCTAAAGTCAAAAGTTTCCAGGGGTTTTTCTTGTATTGATACCCCATTTTTGTTTTCTCCATGAGATGAAGCATATGGATTTTAATTCCTTGAACATCTAAAGTATTCACATGTTTTAAGGTATCAAGCATCATTTCTTTTGTTTCAAAAGGAAGTCCATTAATGATATGAACAACGACTTCAATCTTTTTTTCTCTAAGTCTTTTGACTGCATCATCAAAACATGCTAAATCATGTGCTCTATTAATAAGTATCGATGTTTTTTCATGAATTGTTTGTAAACCAAGTTCTACTTGAACAGGCATTCTAGTATTTAATTCACCTAAGTATTCGATAACATCATCAGGTAAAACATCAGGACGTGTTCCTATAGAAAGTAAGACAATGTTTTCATCTAAACGAATAGCTTCTTCATAGAGACTTTTTAAACGGCTTAGGGGTGCGTGTGTATTTGTATTTGCTTGAAAATAAGCTATATAATAACCGTCTTCCCATTTTTGATGCATCATATCTTTAATTTTTTGGAATTGGACAGATAAAGGCTCAAGTTTATTTCCTGCAAAATCACCACTTCCCATAAAAGAACAAAATGTACAACCACCACTTGCAACTGTTCCGTCGATGTTAGGGCAAGTAAAACCACCGTTTAAAGCAATTTTAAAAACCTTCTTTTGATATTTTTGAAGGTAATAGTTATGAAGTGTATTGTAATGCTTTTCATGATTCATTAAATTCATATTTTCACCACTTTCATTTTATCATAGGAAGGTGTTATTATGATATAATAAGATTTAAGGAGTTGAAGGCATGTTCAAGAGAATGACAACGAGTTTAACTAAACCTCCGCTAGCGGTTTTTTTTATGAAGGATTCATGGGGTAGAGTCATCTTATATTTATTATTGATTCCCCTGTTTTTAATGTTACCTACATGGTTAGAATCAACAGTTAATCCAGGTATGAAGCTTGATCGCTATGAACTTTTAGTTGAAACCATCCAAAAAGATTTTATACTTGAAGATACCAAAATTGTTGATGGTATTTTAACTACAAATCAAAATAAAACAGCTTCATTTGAGTATTTTCAATTAACTATGGGAAATCAAGAAGCCTCAAGTGATAAGGTACAAATCGTTTTTTTAGAAGAAGATTTAGCTATTTATATGACAGATATTGAAATTCTTAGAAAAGATTATGATGATCTTGGGTTATCACAATTTGACTTTTCAATTGTAGATTCTTCAAATGCTAGAGTCTTAGCAAATGCGATTAGAACATTTTATAATACGACCAATCTGTTTACAACGACAGAAGTTTTTATTTCATATTTCGTAGGTTTATTTGATTATATTTTTTACGCAATACTTATGGCATTATTTATGCTGATGTTTACAAGAAGTTTACCTATACCCTTCCGTTTTAGATTAAAGCTATCCGTTTATCTTTCAACCATTTTTGTTGTTATCGATTTGTTAGCAGCACTATTTAAAGTTCCAGCTATTTCTTATTTGATTATCCCTGTTCTTTATATTTGGCATTTTTGGGCATATCGCTCAATTAAAATTGTTGATCAGGGGTTGACTCTATGAAAAAAGATAAATTTCAGTTATTTTTAGAACAATCTAAATTTCAAAACAAAGTTCTTGATCAAGCAATTTTAAATGCAGTAAAAATCGATACCATCCAAAAAAAATGGCAATTCGATATTACTTTAGATCAAGTTGTTGCTCCTGAGGTTCTTTTACCATTTCTACAGACATTAAAAAGCTATTTTTATGTCCCAAGAATCCTTTCAGGCGTTGATGTTTCATTAACTTATAAAAGTGATCAAGCGTTTGATTTGGTTGCTATGGCTTATTTTGAATATGCCATAATCGAGCTTTCTAAAGAGAAAGCGCGGTTTTTAGTATTAAAAAACTTTACAACACATTATGAAAACAAAGAGTATATTGTATCCATTGATAAAGATAGCACCTATGTTAGTGAGTACTTTTCAGATATCAAAGATGTTTTCCAAAGATTTGGTTTAAAAATCAATGTTAAATATGAGATTAAAGAAGGATTAACACCCGTTTCAAAGATGATAGAATCATCGATTGTAGAACAGGAAAAAGTGATGGAACAAAAGGTTGTTTATGCTAAACAATCGACCAATAAGCAACAAGCAAGAAAGACATTTTCTAAAAAGTCATCAGCACTTGCTGTGCCTATCAAAGAAATACCTATTGATCAATACCGTTTAGACCAATATAAAAATGAAAAAGGCGATGTCTTATTTCTTATTGAAGGTCAGATTTCTAAACTTGAACTTAAAACATTAACAACAACACAGTTACTTACTTTTGTATTAGGTGATGACGATGATGCCATTTATATTAAGCGTTTTGTTAAATCGGATAAAGATAGAGATTTAGCAGATTCTCTACATGAAGGTGATTTTATTCAAGTTGAAGGTCGAGCAAATTTTGATACATTTCAAAAGGATGTTGTTTTATTTGCTGATGCCATTCACTTTATCGAAAAAAATAAAAAAGAAGAACGCACTGATCGTGCTAAAGAAAAAAGAATCGAATTTCATGTTCATACGAAAATGTCAAACATGGATGCTGTGACAGATGTCTTTGAATATATTGATCAAGCGGTTAAATGGGGGCATGAAGCGATAGCATTTACAGATCATAATGGACTTTATGCATATCCGGATATTCATAAAGCAACCAAAGGGAAAGACATTAAAGCGATTTATGGTGTTGAACTTGATTTTGTCGATGACACAAGTTTTAGAATTACAAGCGACAAAAAAGATCCTAGGTTTTTAAAGGATTTAACCTATGTTGTTTTTGATATTGAAACAACAGGGTTATCCTCGACTCGTGATAAGATTATTGAAATTGCTGCTGTTAAGATTGAAGCAGGTGCAATTACAGAACGTTATCAGACATTTATTAATCCAGGTGAATCATTATCTCACTTTACAACGGAACTCACAGATATTACAGATGAAATGTTAGCACCAGCACCATTTATAGAAGAAGAATTACCCACGTTTTTAGCATTTTGTAAAAATGCCTGCTTAGTTGCTCATAATGCACACTTTGACATAGGGCATATCAGAGAAAATTCGAATCGTCTTGGTTTAGAATTTGATGATTCACTCGTTATTGATACATTGAATTTAGCACGTTATTTTTATAATCAAGATCTTAAACGGTTTAATTTAAAAGCTCTAGCTAAGTTCTTTAAAGTAAAACAAGAATCGCACCATCGTGCAGAAGATGATGCTTATGTGACTGCTCAAATATGGTTAATGATGCTTACTGATTTACTTGCTAAAGGAATTAAGCAATTTGAGAGTATTAATGAAGCCATTGATGAAAAAGAATCTTGGAAACATATTATGCCATATCATGTGATGGTTTTAACACAAACCCAAGCAGGATATAAAAATTTATTTAAACTGATTAGTGATGCGTTAACGAATCATTTTTACTTTGGACCTCGTACGTTAAAATCTGTCTTAGAAAAATATAGAGAAGGTATTCTTGTTGGTAGTGGTTGTGCTAATGGAAATGTCTTTGAAGCTGCACTTAATCAAGGTGATCAAGAGTTAAAAGAAGCCATTAGTTTTTATGATTACATTGAAGTTCAACCACCTCAAGCATATAAACATTTAAAAGAAGGTTTAGGTGTTCATGGTGAAGAAATTATTGAGGCTATTATTGCGAAAATAGTTCGATTTGCAAAAGAACAAAACAAGATTGTCATCGCCTCTGGGGATGTACACTACCTTGAAAAAAAGGATGTTCTTTATCGAGAAATCTATATTAGAACACCACTCGTTGGTGGAGGTATTCATGATTTAGCAAGATACCACCAAATGCCAGAACAATACTTTTTAACCACCGATGAAATGATGAAAGCAATGTCTTTTTTAGGAAGAGACTTAGCTTTTGAAATCGTCGTTAAAAATACACATGTATTAAATCAAATGATTGATAGAATTCAAGCATTTCCTAAACAGTTGTATTCATTACCTAATGACGCATTTAAAGATCTTTTAGGGATTGATTCTATCTCAGATGAAGTAAAACGATTAGTTTATGACAAGATGCAATATCTTTATGGTTCACAACCGCATCAACTCGTTTTAGATCGTGCAACAAGAGAACTTAAAAACATTATTGATAATGATTTTGCTCCTAACTACTACGTATCACATTTACTCGTTAAAAAATCGTTAGATGATGGATATTTAGTTGGCTCACGTGGATCTGTTGGTTCTTCGTTTGTAGCAACACTTCTTGATATTACAGAAGTAAACCCATTAAAGCCTCATTACCGCTGTCCTAAGGGTGATTTTACAGCTTTTTATCTTTCCGATGAGGAAATTGTTCATTATGGAATAACAGCTGAACAAAAGGCTTTTCAACCCTTTATGAAGGGAATTCAATCAGGTTATGATTTACCATCAAAAACGTGTCCTATATGTGGAACAACCCTGATTAAAGATGGACACGATATTCCCTTTGAAACATTTTTAGGTTTTGATGGTGATAAAATTCCTGATATTGATTTGAATTTCTCAGGAGATTATCAATCGATTGCTCATTCATACGTTAGAGAACTTATTGGTGAAGATCATTCATTTAGAGCAGGAACTATTCAAACAGTTGCTGAAAGAAATGCTTATGGTTATGTCAAGGGTTATTTAGAAGATAAAAATATACAAGTAAGAAGTGCTCAAATAGAACGATTAGCTAAGAAAATTGAAGGTGTTAAACGTTCCACTGGACAACACCCGGGTGGTATTGTTGTTGTACCTAAATCGAAGACGATTTATGATGTTACACCTATTCAATTTCCTGCAGATGATGTCAATTCAGAATGGAAAACAACTCATTTTGATTATCACTCTTTTGAATCGAATTTATTAAAACTCGATATCTTAGGACATGATGATCCAACAATGATTAAATTTTTAATGGATTATGTCTATGAACATCCGGATGAATTTCCATTTAAACGCGCTCAAGATATTCCATTAGATGATCCCAAGGTTTATCAATTGTTCAGTGGAACTTCCATCATAGGTGTTAAAGAACATGAAATCATGAGTGAAGTTGCATCTTATGCGATTCCTGAATTTGGGACACCTTTTACTCGTCAAATGCTTGTTGATACAAAACCTAAAACATTTGCGGGTTTGGTAAAAATATCAGGTCTTTCTCATGGAACCGATGTTTGGTTAAAAAATGCACAGTCCTTAGTGACAGGTAAAACAGAATACGGACAAATTCCTTTTAATGATATTATCGGTTGTCGTGATGATATTATGGTTCAACTCCAAAACTTTGGACTTGAACCACTTAAAGCTTTTGAAATCATGGAATTTGTTAGAAAAGGTAAACCATCTAAAGATAAAGCAACTTGGCTAACTTATGAACAAGAAATGAGAAAAAATAAAGTTCCTGATTGGTATATTTGGTCTGCAAGTCAAATTAAATATATGTTTCCTAAAGCACATGCGACGGCTTATGTTATTATGGCCATGCGTATAGCTTGGTTTAAAGTTCATAAACCACTTTTATTCTACTCAGGATTCTTTTCTAAACGTGTTAATCAGTTTGATTATGAGGTTATGGTTGCTGGAGCAAATGCGATTAGAAATAAACTTGTTTCACTTAATGAAACGTATAACTTAAAAGTTAAAGACGAAAACTTAGTTGTTACTTTAGGTGTCGCATTAGAATTTGTTAAACGTCAGTTTGTTTTCCTTCCCATAGATATTAACAAATCAGATGCAACGACATTTACGATGGAAGAAAAAGGACTTCGTATGCCTTTTAAAGCTATCGATGGACTTGGAGAATCTGTTGCATATGACATCGTCCAAAAACGTCAGGAAAAACCATTTACTTCAAGAGATGATGTTAAAGAAAGAACACGTATTAATAAAACAGTATTTGAAAAGCTTGAAACATTTGGAGCATTTAAAGATTTAAAATCGGAAAATAATGTGATTGATGCTGGTTTATTTGCACTATTATAACCTCTATTATATAATAGAGTCATAAAAGAGGAGTTGATGATTATGCGTACGTCCAATCCAGTATTTCGTACTTTAGAGCGCAGTGAAGCTTATACAAGTGGTGAAGTTGCCTCTTATCGTGGAATTGTTCTTAAAACGGGTTTACTTTTAGGTTCTGCTGTTTTAAGTGGGTTTCTATTTCTTTATGCAATCGCACAAGGCCTAATAAGTCCAGAATTAGTTATTCCTATGTTGATTGGTTCAATTATTCTTGCATTTATATCGGTTATTGTAGCTTCAAGAAGCGCACGTTTAGCCGCACCGTTTTCTATTGTTTATGCGATATCAGAAGGTATACTTTTAGGATTAATCACTGTCTTATTTGAAGCGTTTGCTCCTGGTGTTGCGTTAGCTGCAGTTATTGCAACAGCAGCCATCTTTACAGTGATGCTATTCCTATATAGTTCAAAAACAATTCGAGTCACTCCAAGATTTAGAAGAATTATGTATTCCATCTTGTTAGGTATTCTATTATTTAGTGTCTTGAGTTTAGTCTTAACACTCTTTGGTGTGGGTATTAATTTTAGTAATCCAGTTCTACTTTTAATTAGTGGCGTATTCATTGTCTTTGGTGCACTCATGTTGACTCTTGATTTTGATAGAGCAGAAGCGATTGTTGAAGGTGGTATGGAAAAGGGTTATGAATGGATGGTAGCTCTTGGTTTAATGGTGACAATCGTTTGGATATATATTGAATTATTAAGATTCTTAGCTATCATTGCTAATAGTCGTCGTTAATAAAAATCGAAGATAAGAAGTAGTAGTCATAGTTCATCTTCTAAAAAGCGAACGTGGGGCGGTGGAAGCCATGTGAAGATACTTGATGAATTCATCTTTAAGAGGTGCTAATCACACACGTTTGATCCGCGTTAAGGATAACAAGGGCCAAAGATATATTCTTTGGAACTAAGGTGGTACCGCGTTTAGACGTCCTTAGATGATTCTTTGGGCGTTTTATTTTTTTATAAGTTTAGAAAAGAGGTATGAAGATGAAAGAACAGTTATTATTAATTAAAAAAGATGCCATCGACAAGATTAAAGCAATAACGACACTCGAACAAGTTGAAGAATTACGTATTTTATACTTAAGTAAGAAGGGTGAAGTTTCTTTAATGATGGCGAAATTAAGAGATCTTCCTCAAGAAGAAAGACCTGCATTTGGTGCACTTGTTAATGAAACAAAACAAGAAATTGAAAATGCGCTATTTGAAAAGAAAAACAAACTAGAAAATGAAGCTTTACTAGCTTTACTTGAAACTGAAAAAATTGATGTAACACTTCCAGGATATTCATTTTATCAAGGAAGTATTCATCCACTTAACCAAGTGATTGAAGATGTTGAAGATTTATTCATCGGTCTTGGTTATGAAGTTGCTGAAGGTCCTGAACTTGAAAATGATCACTATAATTTTGAGATGATGAATCTTGATAAGGATCACCCAGCTCGTGCGATGCAAGATTCTTTTTATGTTGATCCAAATAACTTATTAAGAACGCATACATCACCTGTTCAAGCCAGAACGATGTTAAGTAAAAAAGGACAACCTTTACGTATTATTTGTCCGGGTAAAGTATATCGTAGAGATGATGACGATCCAACACATAGTCATCAATTTATGCAGATTGAAGGTTTAGTCATTGATGAAAATGTGAATTTTAGTCATCTTAAAGATGCACTATTAACCATGGTAAGACATCTCTTTGGAGAAGAACGTATTATTCGCTTAAGACCTTCCTATTTTCCATTTACAGAACCCTCAGTTGAAGTCGATGTTAGTTATCAGAAAAAAGATGGTTCTATCGGTTGGATTGAAGTATTAGGTGCTGGATTGGTTCATCCAAATGTTCTTGAAATGGGTGGCTATGATTCTAAGAAATACCAAGGGTTCGCTTTTGGTATTGGAGTTGAAAGAATCGCTATTTTAAAATATGCGATTGATGATATTCGACATTTCTATACCAATGACTTAAGATTTTTAGGTCAATTCAAGGGGGTAAACCGATGAAAATTATCGAATCTTTACTTAAAAAATGGGTGGATGTGCCATCTAATATATACGAATTAACCAATCAAAAAATTATTGAAGTTGAGTCTTTTAAAAAAGTGAATGATGCTACAAATCTTGTTGTTGGTAAGGTTTTAACATGTGAGGATCATCCCAATTCAGATCATCTTCATGTAACAACAGTTGATTTAGGGAATCGTGTTGAACAAATTGTTTGTGGAGCACCTAATGTTGGAAAAGATCAATATGTGATCGTTGCACAAGTGGGTTCAGTATTACCTGGTAATTTTTTGATCAAAGCATCTAAAATTAGAGGTGTTGAATCCAACGGCATGATTTGTTCATTAAATGAATTAGGATTAGATCAAAGTATGATTCCAGAGGAGTTCAAAGAAGGCATTTACTACTTTGATTCACCAAGAGAATTAGGACATAGTGCACTTGAAGAACTTTCTTTAGAAGGTTTTGTGATGGAATTAAAGTTAACACCTAATCGTGGAGATTTACTTTCTCATTTAGGATTTGCCTATGATCTTGCATCCATGACGAATCAAAAAGTAAAAAAACAAGAATACAAGATTAAAGAATCCAGTACGATGAATCCAATGAAAGTAGACATTAAGACAGATGGATGTCAGACTTATCTTGCTAGACATTTTGAAGATATTGTGATCAAAGAATCACCATGGTGGTTAAAAAGTGCACTTATAGCATCTGATATTCATCCAATTAATAATGTCGTTGATATTTCAAACTACGTCTTAATTGAATATGGCACACCACTTCATATGTTTGACTATCATAAGTTAAAATCGAATAAGATCGTTGTAAGGGATGCTAAAGATGAAGAGGAAGTTGTTACTCTTGATGGTGAAAAACGTATTCTAGAAAGTCAGGATGTCGTCATTACAAATGGTCAAGAAGTGATTGCGATTGCTGGTGTGATGGGATTAGAAAATACGATGATTGATGATAATACTAAATCTGTTGTCTTAGAAGCGGCTTATTTTGATCCAAAACGAATTCAAAGAACAGTGAAGAGACTTAATCTTAGAAGTGATTCATCATTAAGATTTGAACGTGGTATTGATCAAAATAGAGTCATTGAGGGTATGCATCGAGCAACAGAACTTATGATTGAACTTGCAGATGCTAAGGTTTCTTTAGGAATTGAAAAAGTGATTCATCATCAAAACCAAAATCCAATGATCACAGTTTCTAAAAACTATTTTAATGATTCTTTAGGTGTTAATATATCTGAAGAACAACTTATAAGTTATTTTGAAAGTTACAATTATACCTACAAGATAGAAAAAAATACGTATGAACTTCAAGGACCATCTTATCGAAATGATTTACAGATTGATGCAGATTTCTTAGAAGAAATTGCACGTATCTATGGTCTTGACTTAATCCCTATTAAGAATATGGATAAACCACTTTTAGGAAAACTATCATTTAAACAAAGACGCATAAGAGATTTAAGACATCATTTAGCTCATTTAGGCCTTCATGAAGTCATTAGTTATTCACTTATTCCAGAAAATGAAGTTCATCGCTACAATCAATTAGGTGACCCTGTTTCAATTCTTATGCCACTTTCAGAAGATAGAAAAACATTAAGACAATCATTAATCCATGGGTTACTTGAAACTACTTCATTCAACCAATCAAGAAGACAAGATAAAGTTGCTATTTTTGAAATAGGAAATTGCTTTGCTAAAGATCTAGAAAATCTTCATCTAGGTATTTCAATGTCTGGTATTTGGCATGAAAATCCTTGGAAGAAAGAAGCTATTAAACCCGATTTTTATGTCCTTAAAGGACTTGTGGATTCACTTTTCTTACCTCTTGGTATTGAGTTATCTTATCAAGCAACTTCTAAGGTTTCAGGATTTCATCCCTATAAACAAGCAGAGATTCTCTATAAGGATCAAGTGATTGGTGTGATTGCTGAGTTGCATCCAGAAGAATTAAAACGTTTAAATATCGAAGATACAGTGATTTGTGAAATGGATTTAATGCCTTTACTTCTCATTGAATCAAACGTTGATTATGAACCAGTTTCTAAATTCCCTTCAGTTACAAGAGATTTAGCCATTGTTCTTGATGAAAAAGTATCTGCAAAAGAAATATCTTTACTCATCACACAGACAGTTAGAAAGAATCTCATTTCTTTAGTAGTTTTTGATGTTTATCAAGGAACCCATATTGAAAAAGGAAAGAAATCCATCGCATTTTCTTTAGTATTTTCTGATAAAGAAAAGACGCTTAGTACAGATGAAGTTGATCAATTCATGAAAAAGATCACTCATCGACTTGCCTTTACTTATAAAGCAGTTATTCGTAGTTAAAACCTGATTCGTCAGGTTTTTTACTTAGTAAATCCTCATTTTCGTGTATAATAGTTGGTAGGTGATAAAATGTTAATTTATAATCTAACTTATGAAGAGTTAGTCAAGTTTTTACTCGATCACGGAAACAAGAAATACCGTGCTGATCAGATTTGGTCTTGGTTATATAAAAAGAAGGTAGCGTCTTTCGATGAAATGAATAACTTACCTTCAGATATCATTGAACTTTTAAAAGAAAACTTCACGATACAAGCTTTAGAGCTTGTTTTAAAGCATATTAGTGCAGATGGAACCATTAAAGCACTTTATAGTTTACATGATGGACATTTAATTGAGTCCGTATTAATGAAACAACATTATGGTAATTCAATTTGTGTGACAACACAGGTTGGATGTAATATTGGTTGTTCATTTTGTGCATCAGGATTATTAAAGAAAAAAAGAGATTTGAACGCTGGAGAAATCATTGCTCAAATCATTGAAACAGAACGTATCTTAAAAGAACGTATTTCCTATGTGGTTGTTATGGGCATAGGTGAACCATTTGATAATTATGAAAACTTACTTAAGTTTTTATCAACCATCAATCATCCGAAAGGATTAGCGATAGGAGCAAGACATATTACAGTATCAACATCAGGTATTGTTCCTAAGATAAAAGAATATGCACATATGGGTTTACAGGTCAATTTAGCGATTAGTTTGCATGCACCTAATAATGAAATCAGATCCAAACTGATGAAGATCAATCAAGCGTATCCGATTGAAGAAGTTTTAGGAGCCATTAAGTATTATTTATCGGTTGCTAAAAGACGTGTAACAATCGAATATATTTTAATTAAAGATATCAATGATTCAAAAGAAACTGCAGAAGAATTAGCAAGAGTTCTTAGAGGCCTTAATGTTTATGTGAACTTAATTCCATATAATGAGGTTTTAGAATCAGGGTATAAACGCAGTCAAACAGAAACGATGGAAGCTTTTTACGATACATTAATGAAAGCTAAAATTCAAGTGACATTACGTAAGGAACAAGGTCATGATATTAATGCTGCATGTGGCCAATTAAGAAGTCAGCATTTAACTTAGGAGGTTCATTTGAGAAAAGGGTTTATCAAAAAGATGATTTCAAATCAATATACATTAATTGATTTAGAGAGTAAAAAAGAAGTCATTGCACATGCTAGAGGCAAGTTAAGGTTTATGAAGCTTGATGAGAAATCAGATTTCAATAAACAAGTGACGATGAGATCTAAAAAAGAGATTAAAACCGTCCAAATAAGCCCTAAAGTTGGTGATTATGTCACGTATGACGATTCTGAAGATATCAATCTTATTCATGAGATTTTGCCACGCAAAAACAATCTTGAACGTCCTGATGTTGCCAATATTGATCAGGTTTTACTTGTATTTTCAGCGATTAAACCTGATTTCTCATTTAATCTTTTAGATAAGTTTTTAATCATTATGAACCAAGAGAATTTAAAGCCTGTTTTAATCGTTTCTAAGATTGATTTAATAAGTGAAGAGAAACTATTTGAATTAAAGAAAAGTTTAAAGTACTATGAACATATGGGGTATGACATCTATTATGTGAATAGTAAACAACAGATTGGTATCGATACTTTAACACATGTATTTAAGGATAAAATCACTTGTTTAGCAGGTCAAACCGGTGTTGGTAAATCGACACTTTTAAATGCATTAATGCCTGAATTAAAGCTTAAAACTCAAGAGATTAGTGAAGCTTTAGGTCGTGGAAAACATACGACACGTCATACAGAACTTTACAGTATCCACGAAGGATTTATCGTGGATACACCAGGGTTTTCGAAAATTGAATTTACAATCTATAAAAAAGAAGAACTTAAAGAATATTATGCTGATTTTCAAGAGTTGTCTTCAAAATGTCGCTTTAAATCAAACTGTCTTCATTTAAGTGAACCTGGCTGTGAAGTTAAGCGTCAATTAGAAATGAATGAAATACTACCTTCACGCTATGAAAACTATGTCTCATTTTTGAATGAAATTAAGACACAAAAAGAAAAATATTAAGGAAGTGTTAGTTATGAAAATTGCACCCTCTGTTTTAACTGCAGATTTTACCAATTTAAAAGAAGAACTTGACTCAATTAAAACCGCAGATTATATTCATTTAGATATTATGGATGGTCATTTTGTGCCCAATATTTCATTTGGTCCTGCCATATCCAAACAGATTGAAAATAATACCCATCTTCCATTAGATATTCATTTAATGGTTAGTGACCCTCTTTTTTGGATTCCTAAGTTTTATTTTACACAAACTAAGTTTATAACGATTCATGTAGAAGCAAACCGTGTAAAAGAAACGGTTTTAGCTATCCAAAAAGAACAAATAGGTGTTGGTTTAGCAATTAAACCACTAACACCCGTAAGAGCAGTTGTACCTTATTTAAATGATGTTTCACTTATTTTAGTGATGACAGTTGAACCCGGTTTTGGGGGACAGTCATTTATGACTGAGATGATGGATAAGGTTAAGGAACTAGTTAAAATAAGAAAAGATAACGGTCTTCATTTTCAAATTGAAATTGATGGCGGAGTGAATTTAGAGACCATTCAGATGGCTAAAGATTCAGGTGTTGATATAGTTGTTGCTGGTTCTTATCTTTTCAATTTAGAAGATCGTAAAAAGGGTATTGAGGGATTAAGATGAGAGCTATTATTGTGACACATCCAACACCCAAAGATATCAGAAAAATATTTCATTTTGAAGCTAGTGATGTCGTAATTGCAGTTGATCAAGCAGTTTTAGCATTATATAAACAAAGAATTAAAATTGATCTTGCTGTGGGTGATTTTGATTCATTAACAAATCAAGGAATGCTTAACAATTTACATGTTATCAAATTGAACCCAGTTAAAGATGTTACAGATACACATCAAGCACTTGTTGAAGCTTCAAAAATGAATCCAGATGAAATTATATTAATCGGTGGTATTGGTGGAAATAGAATTGAGCATTTCATGATTCATACAATGTTTTTCGATGAGTTTAAAAACCTTAGAATTGTCGATGATTTTAGTGAGATTAAAATGCTTGAAGAAGGTATGTATGATATTGAAACGAAGGACTATGTGACGTATGTCGCATATCCTAAAGCAAAGATTTCATTAATGGGGTTTAAGTATCCATTAAATGAGTATTTACTCATGACTTATGATCCTCTATGTATTTCTAATGAAATTATAGAAGAAAAAGGAATCACCCATGTCATTGAGGGGCGAGTCCTTCAAAT
>CAYJBI010000017.1:0-17231 GCA_964368345.1 uncultured Mariniplasma sp.
GATATAAACAATGGCTCTACATTCCTAATACTGTACTAAAATCAATTCTTTCATAGGGTTTAATTGTTTTATAGGGTTCATTTAAACCTTCAGCATTCATCATGATTTTCTTTAAGACACTTTCATTCGTTGAAAAAACTTCAATATTGTTTTTTCCAACAACCTTAAGTGCTAAATCATAATGGCCGTCAACAAGATCTTTAAACGTTTGTATTCTTTTCTTTCGTGTTGATTTATTTCTAATATAAAGTGCTAAATTTTCAATACACGCATGTTCATCATCATCTTGAAGTATTCTTTTTTTAGCTTGTTCTGAAGATATGGCTGTTGGTTGTTCTAAATATTCCCAATCAGGATGAATAAAAAAATCTTTTTTTGTCTCTAATCGACTGACATCAAAGTGAAACTCAGAAAAATCAAAGCCATTTAACAACATTTTTAAAACATTTTTTTCAATTCCCTGGAAAGTTAAGTATAAAGCTTGCATCAAAAATCATCCTCTCTTTTGAATACACATTCATCTTAACACCCTTTAATCCATCTGAACAGGGCGTATACGCCTCATTCGTCATAATATAAAACGCCACGTTTTCATGGCGTTTTCATTATTTACTTTTCTTGATTAATTCTCTCTTCTAATTCTTTTGTTATCTTAGCATACATCTTCGCATCAAGTTTATATTTCCATCTGTATACACCATATGAAATAACGATTAAAATCAAAGGAATAATAATCATGGCCGATCTTAAACTTAGAAGCATTTCTGGTGTGACGTTAGATGCTATCATTTGACGAGCTTGTTCTGTTGTCATATCAGGATTTATTTTTCTGGCTTCAGTTAAAGGATTAATAACGTTTTCGTTTAGTCCTGATAATGCTAACGTGATTGAAACAACGAATACTTGAACAGATGTTGCAAGTTTTGTTACGAATGGATTAATTGCAAATACTATAGATTCATTTCTTGTTCCTAGTTTCCACTGTCCATACTCAATCGTATCTGCTAACATCACAAGTACTAAAACTTGAATAAATCCTTGTCCACTAAAAAGAATTAATCCAGCTAATCCGATGAAAAGCATATTTAAAGGTAACCAATAACCAACACTCATAAATAAGACATATCCGATAACAATCATGATAACAGAGATTGTAAAAAGTTTTCTTCGAGACATTTTTTTCATTAATGCAGGGAAAATGATAAGTGCAGTTAGTTGACTTACTGCTAAAATGGCAGAGAAAATGGTAAATTCAACGCCCCCATACATATTAAAATCATAATTAAAGAAATAAATGCCTAATGCCGTTGTAATAAAGTATCCACAGTTAAATAAGAAGATTGCAATAATAATAATAACGAGTTGATCGTTTTTAACAATAACTTTAACCATATCAATAAGCGTTGTTTTTTTAGTCTCTACTTGTGCAAATTTATTTGCTGGTTGTTTAACAAAAAAGAATACAATCACTTGTGAAATAACAAAGATAATCGCAATGACTAAAGCGATGATTGAAAATGCTTTAATCGGACCAACACTTGCATTTTGATAGATTATAGGAACTAAAGCAATCGTGATAAACATACCAACACTTGCGAATATACGAGCAAGTGATCCAATCGATTCCCTTTGTTTAGGATCTGATGTAAAACTTGGATACATCGACCAATATGAAATATCATTCATTGTAAATGTCATTCCAGAAATGACATATAAAATACCAAAGACGACAACAAAACTAGTTCCTGTTAATCCTAAATCTTGGAATAATAAGAAAAAGATAATTGCTGATGAGAAAGCACCGATTAAAATCCATGGTTTAAATTTCCCGTATTTTGATTTTGTATTATCTACAATCGTTCCCATCATCGGATCGTTGATGGCATCCCATATACGTGAAACAGCAATAATTGTACCTACTGCAATCAATTGCGCATTAGGCAATCCTAATGCATCTGTGAGAAAAACAAGTAAGAAATTAGCATAGAGGGCATACATCATATCTCGTCCCATACCACTCATTGCATAGACATATTTCGTTTGTTTACTTACGATTTCTTGATTCATTTTTTTATACCGCTCTTTTCTTAAGTTTTCTTAAACCTTTAAAGATATGGCCATTCATTAAATCAACGAGTCCTTCTCCCATCTCAAATGTAAGTTTTCCTGACGAAAATAAAACTAACATTTGTAGCGGTGTTTCAAACATCGTTTTTTTCGCAATTTCTATCATATCTGGACTCATGTTTTTCATTTCTTTTGTTGCCATTTTAACAATCATATTTCCTATGAGTTTACCCATCAAAGTGTGTCTTGCATCTTCAAGTGTTGATGATAATGAAAATGGTCGATGACGCTTGATATTTTTTGGGGGAAGCGGGAAAGGAATAATTTTTGAGAAATCAGAGGTATCATATGTGTATTTCTCATAACTTAATACGGTATGATGTGCTTCTTCTCCATCGACATGAATATCAATCGATTCTATTTCTTCACATGCATTTTTAGCAATAACAATCGCGTAATCACCTTTTTCAATTATCCATCTTTTTTTATACATATCAAAATGAGCAAACGATTGTTTGGGAACTTCAATCGTCAGATGTCTTGTTTCACCAGGTAATAATTCAACCTTATCGAAAGCTTTAAGTTCCCATCTTGCTTTATATACGGATGACTCATTGTTTTGAATGTAGATTTGAATAACTTCTTTACCTCTCCTATCTTTGGTATTAGTTAGATCAAATGAAACCAAATAGTCATCTTTTTCTTCACGAACTTCTATGTTACTATATTCAAAGGTTGTATAGCTTAAACCATATCCAAATGGATAATGCGGCTTTTGATTATACGATTGGTAATATCTATACCCTACATAAATAGATTCATCATAATAAACCGCATGATTATCATCTGTCAATTGAACATTACATTGATTTATATCATCAATCCATGTTTCTGCAAGTCTTCCTGATGGATTCTCTATCCCATAAAGTAGATTCATCATCGCTCTTGCTGCACCTTGTCCACCAAGATATGCTAAAAGTAATCCTTTAACATACTCCTTCTCAAAACTTAGATCAACAACAGACCCTCCGAATACAACACCTATAATATGAGGATTAATAGCATGAATCTTCTTTAAAAGATCGATTTGATTATGTGGTAGATGAAGATCCTTACGATCAAATCCTTCAGCTTCTTCTTTTTCAGGTAGTCCTAACAAATAGATGATTTTATCTGCATTTTTTGCAAGTTCAACCGCTTCAGAAGACCATTTTTCATCAACTTTATCAGTTTCTAAAGAATATCCTTTTGCAATTGAAAATGATTGAGTATAAGATGCGATGACATCTTTGATTTCTTCAAGTTTTGTTGGGTTGATATGTGATGAACCAGCACCCTGATATCTCAATTGATCAACAAATCCTCCAACAATTAAAACTTTTTCATCTTTTTTCAAAGGTAATACATGTTGGTTTTTTAGTAATACCATCGATTCAGAAGCTATCTTCACAGCTTCATTGTGGTGGATTTCAAAATCAAATGTTTCTTCTTCATATGTTTTATACTTTTTAATCATTTCAATAATTCGATCTGAAGATTTATTAATCGCTTGTCTAAGTGTATCGTCTTGACTTTTATCCATAATTTGCTTACTTCGATAACCAAAAGATGAAGGCATTTCTAAATCAGTTGATGCAAGTAGTGATTGAATTCGATTATGAATTGCGCCCCAATCACTGACAACAACACCATAATAACCCCATTCTTTTCTAAGTATTCTATTCAAATAGGGATGTTCTGTGGCATAATGTCCGTTGATCTTATTATAACTTGCCATCACAGTTGCTGGATTTTCTTTAACGACGCGTTCAAATGCTTTTAAATAGATTTCATGAAGTGCTCTTTCATCAACGATAGCATCGATGGTGAATCGATATCTTTCTTGGTTATTTGAAAAAAAGTGTTTAACCGATGTCCCAACGCCTTCATCTTCAATCGCTCTTACAATCGATGCTCCAAGTTCTCCTGCAAGATACGGATCTTCAGAAAAATATTCAAAATTTCTTCCACATAAAGGCGTTCTCTTAATATTAATACCTGGACCTAAAATAACATTAACTTGCTGTGCTTTCGCTTCTTTTGCCATTAATCTTCCCATTCTTGATAAAACAGAGCGATCAAAACTACATGCTGTTAAGCTTGCTGTTGGAAAACAGGTTGCTTTGATGCTTCCCATAACTCCAAGATTATCATTTGATTCATGTTGTTTTCTTAACCCATGAGGTCCATCTGCCATCATAAATGATGGTAGCCCCCCCAATGGTTTTGTATGCCAAACATCAAGTCCATCTAAGAGTTGAACTTTTTCTTCTAAAGTTAACTTCATATAACATTCACCTCTTCAATAATCATGATATCTTCACATGATATCGTTATCGTTCCTAATCCTTTTGTTTTTGCTTTCACATAGAATCCGACTGCCCCACCCATCAAACTGATAGTGCTTGGACCAATCAATTCAATAACACCTTCAACATGAATGTTAACTGCATCAAATGCATAAGGTATTAATTCATGATGTTGATCAACTTTTTTAATGACATAACGCTTAACATCATATGTATCTAAAACTTCTAAATCTTTACCATTATGTTCTAGAATAAGATCTGTTTCTGTAATGGGCTCTTTATATACCATTTTTACGAGTTCATTTTGTTTATACCCTTCAAAGCGATATGTATTTTGTTTTGTACCCCACCCAGTCATATATGTATAAAACATGTTGACTGCATCATCATATGTTTTTTTGTATTTCTTTAATATATAGAGCATTTGGAGTTTATAGACCAAAGGTAAATGATTCCCATATTTTGAAACTGCTTTTAAAATTCTCTTTGTCAGTTCTGCATCCTTCAATTTCATTTTTTCTTTTCTCATCAGTGATTCACCAATAAGATCATCAACGATCATTGGTGCAAACTTAAGATTAGGATAAATCTTTCTTTGTGGTTTAAAAGTTTTGATATATTCATCGTTCTTGTAAACCTTAACTTCATCAAGGTTTGTCATCACATAAATCAAGCCCAAATCCCCGGCAGCATGATCACCTAAATTCATCGTTGAAGTGACTTCAAGAACATCCACCTGATCTTGTTGAATACGATATGCAAGAGATGCAATCTTAGGTATTCGAAACATATCTAAAACTCCGTGGTAACAAACTTTATCTCCACTACCAAACTCTTGATGTGTGTTGTAATCTGCAAATACCCATCCGATAGCTCCAGCTATCCCATTATCTTTTTGAAATGCATCATCTAATACACGTAAATGCCTTTTCAAATGATTGACTCGATGAAGTTCATCATCATAACGTTTCGTTGGGTACATATGTCCATTAAATTCTGTTACTAAATATGGAACTTGGTTTGTTACTCTTTCCTTACGTTCTAAACCATGATTATTTCCAAAATGAGAAAAATCATTATAGGTATAAACATTTTCAAAAAAATGGCTTTTAGGAAAATTTCTAACTCCTCCACGCTGTCTTGTAGGGTCTAATGCCATAGCATGTGCATTCGTTCTTTGATAGAATGAATCATCATCTTTAGATTCATTTATTCTAACTCCCCATAAAACGATTGCTGGATGATTGCGATCTCTTTCAATCATTTGATCGAGATTTGAAAGCGATGCTTTCTTCCATTCGTCATTTCCAATATGTTGCCATCCTGGAATTTCTTCAAATACAAGAAGTCCTATTTCATCACAGCGATTTAAAAAATGAACAGACTGAGGATAATGAGATGTTCTAACGATATTACATCCTAAATCATATTTAATAATCTCTGCATCTTCTATCTGTAGACTCTTTGGCATAGCATAACCTACATAAGGATAGCTTTGATGTCTATTAAGCCCTTGAAGTTTTATTTTCTTCTGATTCAAATAAAAACCATCATTCTTGAATACGGCCTCACGAAGACCAAATCTGGTTTTAACTTCATCTTCATCAGTATCGTGTTTATAAATAACATGTGCTTCATACATATAGGGGTGATCAATATCCCACAATTGAATATCATCTAAAACAACAGGTATCATCGTATGTTCCTCTGTTACTTTAGATTCTGCCATAAATAGATCTTCATTCATTTGATTTTTGATGTGGAGTTCCAATTTTCCACCTTCAACAGATGTTTTCACATGAACTTTAAATGAAGGTTTCCCATATTGTTCAATAAAGACGTCTTCGATAAATCCATGATCTGTTATGATTAATTCAACTTCCCGGTAAATACCACCATATCCAAGATAATCGACAACACCTCCAAAAGGAGGAATATGGGATTGTTCATGTGTATCTACGATTAGCTTTAAAGTAAGTCTTTGTTTTTTTGATGCATATGAAGATAAATCAACTTGAAAAGGAACGTATCCTCCTTCATGAGTTAATAGATAATCTTCATTGATATAAACTTTCACCTCATGTCCAACACCATGAAATAGAAGAACAACATGCTTATTTAACATGTCTTGGGTAATCTCTATATGATTGATATACGTAAAAACGCCCCATAACATTTGTTCATTAAAATTATTAAAGGGGATTATTACGGGTGAGTGAGGTATTTCTATCGCCTCAAATTGTTCTAAATCAATCGTGTTGTCGTGTGAAGATTCATACGTTCTAAAGTACCAATTTCGATTAAAAGGAATCACATGTCTCATTATTTTTTCCTCGTTTTGTAGGTTTTATATAATATAGCATTGAACCAAAATCACCGATAATTCGAGTCTCACTGTTATAATAGGTTCCCATAAATTGTTGTTTTAGTTTTAATCCTTGAGATAGCACTTCTCCGCTTGCTATATGCTCCACTTTTGCATTATCAAGCATTTTATATTTTCCTATTTGTCTCATAATCCATCCGTTTGTATTAAGCTTTATAGGAAGCGCATGCGATATGAGATGTCCAAATCGCTTTAAAGGAAGTCTTTGTGAAAAATTACTAATCTTGTAGAGTCTATCTTTATCGATAGCTTTTACAGTTAATTTTTCAAATGAAGGACTCGCTTCTGCAAGCGTTTGGTAATTTCCAATCATATGATCTTGATCTTTATAAACCTGCCATGTGATATGCCTTTGATCCAATGGGTCATGTCTTAAGAATGTCCCATACTGAAATAACTCGCGATGTTCTTTATAAAATGAGATTTGTTTTTTTATCTCGTTTCTTTCAGCAGGGCTGACATAACTAAAGTTGAGTTCATAACCTAAAACACCAAAGCTTGCAACATTAAACCTAGATGATAATGGGGATTCACGCAATGTTTGTGCGTGAGGAGCTAAACTCACATGTGCACTTATCGTTGATAGAGGATATAGATAGCTCAACCCTTCTTGTATCTTTAATCTTTCAATAGGATCTGTATCATCTGAAGACCATACTTGCGCGCCATAAGTTAGCATACCTAAATCAAAACGATTCCCTCCTGAAGAACATGTCTCAATTAAGATGTTTGGATAACTCATTTTTATGTCTTCTAAAATATCATATAATCCTAAAATATAAGAGTGATAAAACATCCCTTGATTGAGTAAAGAATTTGAATACATATCAGTGATATGTCTATTCATATCCCATTTAATATAGTCAATAGGCACATTGTTTATTATGCCATGGAGTGATTTTTTAATATAAGTTCTAACCTCTTCATTACAGAGATCTAAAACAAGCTGATTTCTCCCTAAGGATGGAACTCTTCCTGGAATAGAAATGGCATATTCGGGGTGTCTACGATAAAGTTCACTGTTTGGGTTTACCATTTCTGGTTCAAACCAAAGACCAAATTTCATTCCCTTTTGATGAATCCTTTTTGCTAAATAACTTAGTCCAAACGGAATCTTCTTTTTATTGATGCGATAGTCTCCTAAAGATGATGTATCATCATCTCTTTTGCCAAACCAGCCATCATCAAGTACAAATAATTCAATTCCTAAGTTTTTTGCTTGATTTGCCAGACGTAATAATTTTGATTGGTTAAACTTAAAATAAAAGGCTTCCCAAGAATTTAAAACAACTGGTCTTGCTTGATGTTGAAAAGGTTTAGGAATGATATGATTGTTGATAAAATCATGGTAATTTTTCGATAAAAGGTTAAACCCTTGATCAGAAAAAGATAAAACAGACTCTGGTGTTTCAAATGATTCATCTTTATTTAAAATCCATTCGAAACAATGCGGATTAATACCATTCATAATGCGTAGTAAATCATGGTTAGAAATTTGTACTGCTTCATAATGATTCCCGCTATAAATAAGATTGATACCGATACAAACGCCTTGGTCTTCTAACGTATTTTTTTTTGCTAAGATGATTCCAGGGTTATGCCTATTTGATGAGGAACCTGTGGTTGAATCAATAATATATGTCCCATAACTCAATTCTCTTTTATGTTTATGAGCTTCTTTAATCCATCCTCCATCAAACGTATATAAATCATAGTTAGATGAGTCAAGATCTATCATCATACTCATCATCTTACGAATCACACATGGTTTTTCGTTTAAATTTCTTAAAACTGCTTTTCTCAAAATCACATTTGTATCAAAAAAAACAGAATAAATAAGATCAAGTTCCATGCTTGCAACATGGTCTTTCATCGTGATGACTAAACTCATCACGTTCTTATCATATGATAATGCCTGTGGTAACTTCTGATTCTTAATAACCCCTTCTGTGATCTGATGTCTATCATAGATAAAATCATTAACATATGTTCCGTCTGGCATTTTGATTTCCATAGGTGCTAGTCTAAAATCTCCTTTGCCAATACCAGAATATTCTAAAGGAATCAAATCAAGCAAACTCTTATTCCCGTCTTTCTCATATTCTATTTGTGAACCAGCACCTGCCGTAATTTTCATTTCTAAAACACTTAAGTCTTCGTCAATAATCTTTCTTCCAAAATAAAGATGCTCAAGTTGGCCTGTAGGAAGAATTCGAAGAATATAATTAAGATCTTTTGTTTCACATTTAAAATAAGGTTTTAAATCATAAATCATCTCTTATTCCTCCTTAATCAACCGTGCTTCAAATGGTTTTAATATATCTTTGATATGTTCTTTTTGATTAGATAGGATAATAGAACCTTTGATATCCTGTTTAAATGAAACCTTCTTACGATTAAAGCTTACTATTGTAACAAAAGATGCGTTTACGTTTTTTCTACGGAAGACAAAGATATTTTTATTTGCATAAAGTGCTTCAAATGACCCATCAACAAAAACAGTATGTTCTTTTCTAATTGCAATAAGTTTTTTATAGAAAGACAGAATTGAGTCATCATTTTGTTCTTGGTCATTGACATTAATTATTTTTGTATTTGCGTTTACTTTAATCCATGGTTTTCCTTCAGTAAATCCTCCAGTTTGATTCCATTGCATCGGAGTTCTTGCGTGATCTCTCGATGATAACCTCATCATTCTCTTTTGAAGCCACTTAGGAAAATGGAGTTTTTTGGCTAAAGCTATAATACGATGTGTTTCAATATCTTGAAACTCATCGAGTGATTTAAAATCTCCATTGGTCATACCTATTTCTTCACCTTGGTATATATAGGGTGTTCCCTTGAGTGTAAGATTAAGAAGAGCTAACATTTTTGCACTTTCATCATGATAAATCATATCATCACCAAAGCGTGAGACTGAACGAGGTTGATCATGATTTTCTAAATAATTGGCATTCCAATAGACATCTTCTTGCCATTTTTTTATAACGTTAATGAACTTTTGAGGTTTAAATTTTGTTCGAAACCATTTATTATTGATTTGATCTGTTTCCATATGTTCAAAACCAAAAACCATATCTAGTTCTTTATTTTCAGGACGAATTAAATCGTTTGCTTGAATAGTATTGACTAACACTGTCTCACCAACCGTCATGGTTTCATATTGATTAAGAACATCTTGACGTAGTTTTTTTAGAATATCATGCATTCCTTTTTGAGAATGATAGTGTTCATGACCCGTTAAAATAATACTTTTTTTACCATTTGCTAATGATGTTTTATAAATGATGTTGATCACATCACATCGAAATCCGTAAATCCCTTTTTTTAACCAAAAATGCATGACATCTTTGATTTCTTCCATGACCTTAGGGTTGTTCCAATTTAAATCCGGTTGTTTTTTTGAGAATAGATGAAGATAATAACTATCATCAACTTTTTCCCATGCTTTTCCACCAAAAAAACTTGTCCAATTATTAGGTTGATCTTGCCATATATAATAATCCCGATAAGCACTCTTAGGATCTTTGCTTGCTATAAACCAAGGATGTTCATCTGATGTATGATTAATAACTAAATCCATGATAATTCTTATCCCTTTTTCAAGAGCTAAATGAATCAACTGATCCATATCATCCATCGTTCCAAACTCTGGGTTAATATCTTTATAGTCACTGATATCATATCCATTATCATCATTAGGTGACTTATAAACAGGTGATAACCATATCACATCAACACCTAATGATTTCACATAATCGAGTTTTGATATAATTCCTTGAATATCCCCTATTCCATCTTGATTAGAGTCCATAAAACTTCTTGGATATATTTGGTAGACGACTTTATTTTTCCAGGTTACGGTCTTTTCCATGTTGCCTCCTATGAAAACGCTTTATTTATCTTTTATTATATAATAAAATCGCTCGACTGAGACTAAAGAAAAAAAGTTACTCCATAATGAAGTAACTTTTCAAAAATTTTTAAGGTTATCAAGAACATCTTTCAGAGGCAATCCAACAATCGTGAAGAAATCTCCTTTATAATGATCAACGAGTGAGCCACCCTCACCTTGAATCCCATAAGCACCTGCTTTATCCATGGGTTCTCCAGTTTTTATATAATTTAAAATTTCAAGGTCTGATAAATTTTTCATCCACACTTCGGTTTCAGAAACAAATGTTTTAATCTTATCACCCTTAATTAAAGCAACTGCCGTATAAACGACATGGCGATCATCCGAAAGTGTTTTAAGCATGCGATAGGCATCGTCTTCATCTTTAGGTTTTCCTAAAATCTTATCATCATAGACAACAATCGTATCTGCACCTATAATGATATCATTGGGGTAATCTTTTGATACTGTCAAAGCTTTTTGTTTAGCAAGTTCAACGACAAGTTCATTAGGTTTATACTTCTCATCAACAAACTCATCTAAATGGCTTGGAACGACAATAAAATCAAGACCTGCATCTTTTAATAACTTTGCTCTCCGTGGTGAACTACTTGCAAGAATTAACATGTTCGCCCTCCTCTATACTTCTCATATTATAGCATAACCCAAAGACTTTTATTCAAAATTTTTACAATTTATCGTGTATAATAAACGTATAGAAAGGAATGAAAAAAACATGAAGTCACTTCAATCCATTTTAAAAAATGAACTCCGTATTCCAACTTCATCAACACTCATTCTCTCCATTAGTGGTGGTATTGATTCGATGGCCATGCTTCATATGCTCATGGGTTCTTCTTATAGAATCGTCGTTGTCCACTTTAATCATATGAAACGTGATCAATCATTAATTGAGAAAGATCTCGTTGAAACAACCTGTCAAAATGCTAACATTCCTTTTCATTATTACACAATAAAAGTTAAAAACGGGAACTTTCATCATCAAGCACATCTCCTTCGTGAACATTATTTAAATGAAGTTGCGAAGATGTATGAAACTAGTTATATTGTAACAGCACATCATCTTGATGATCTTTTTGAAAGTATCTTAATCAAAATGACCCGTGGAAGTAATCTTTTAGGCTATGCTGGTATGCAAATGATGAATCAAACAGAAAGTTTCACGTATATCAAACCTTTGCTTTATACATCTAAAAAAGACATTAAGAACTACGTTACAGAAAATAACGTTTCATTTTTAGATGATGAATCTAATGAAGAAAACACATATTTAAGAAATCGTTATCGTCATTCTGTGGTTCCCATAATGAAACAAGAGAACGAAACACTTCTTGAACAAATCAAACAATATCATCATCAAATCTCAGCAGCATTTTTCTATATTCGCAATCAAACTAAAACAAACGTTATCAATAATCATCTAAAGCTCAATGACTTCATCACGTGGGAATCTGCCCTTCAAGAAGATGCAATTGCATATATCATTGAGAATTATGAACTCAACATATCTTATGAAATTATTCAAAAGATTAAACGAATGCTTTTATCAGATAAACCAAATGCTATCTATCGATTAAATAAGAACCACTGTTTTGTTAAGTCCTATAAAGATGCTTTTATAAAGCCATTAACTGATAAAATAGATACACATTTTATTATTCATGAAGGTGAAAATCGTATTGGAAATATGGCTATTTTCACATTATTGAATAAAACCAGTGCTCTTACTGAAGATTTAATAAAATTATGTTATAATAAATTAGCATTTCCACTCATATTAAGACATCGCACCGAAGGTGATCAACTCAGTTATTCCTACGGTCACAAAAAACTTAAAAAACTTCTGATCGATGAAAAAATACCGATGGATGTGCGTGATGAACTTTGGGTCCTCACGGATCATGATGGTACCATATTGTGGGTTCAAGACCATTATCTTAATCAGACAATTGGAGATAAAGAAATACTTTATTTTAAATTAAAAGAGGTACGTAAACATGCATAAAGACATTGCTCAAATTCTTGTTACTGAACAAGAAATCAAAAACCTATGCATCACGATGGGAAAACAAATCACCAATGATTACAAGAGTAAAAATCTAATCGTTGTTGGTTTACTCAAAGGATGTGTTCCATTTCTCGCAGATTTGACGAGAGAGATTGATCTTAAATTTGATATTGCTTATATGTCAGTATCAAGTTATCATGGTGGTATTTCATCCTCTGGTGATGTCAAAATTAAAATGGATTTAGATATTTCGATTAAAGGACGTGATGTCCTGATCGTTGAGGATATCGTTGACACAGCAAGTACGATTGTAACAATCATGGAATTATTCAAGCATCGAGGAGCGACATCTGTTAAAATAGCAACGTTACTTGATAAACCTGAAGGTCGTAAAAAACCTTATGAACCTGATTATGTTGGTCGCGTGATTCCTAAAGAGTTTGTTGTTGGTTATGGCCTCGACTATAATGAGATGTATCGCAATCTTCCTTATGTCGGCATTCTAAAACCTGAAGTATATAACACTAAATAAAGGGGTGTATTTATGAATCAAAACCCAAATAAGAAAAAAATAGAATACCGTAAGAAACCTGATTATCTAATCATGCTTTTTACATTAGTTATCATCATTGGAGTTTTCTTATTTCTAAGAGATGCTCTTCAAGGTGAAGTCGCTTATTT
Source organism: uncultured Mariniplasma sp. (assembly GCA_964368345.1). Taxonomy (GTDB): domain Bacteria; phylum Bacillota_I; class Bacilli_A; order Acholeplasmatales; family Acholeplasmataceae; genus Peloplasma. The sequence continues at coordinate 13,407 of CAYJBI010000017.1, forward strand.
AAACACAACAGATTTAAAAGCTTCAGCAGAAAGAAGTGATATTGCATCTTTCAAGTACACACCTGTTGGTGGTGACAATATTACCTTAGTTGAGATTAAAGGTACATTCTACGAAGGAACAGTATCTGCTACTTCTTTTGCTACAACATCTTTTGAAAGCATTATGCCTATCGAACAAGCACAAGAAATTATGCTGATCGTTGAAACTTACTCAGATGATACAGCAATTGGTGTGAGATCTGGTATTACCTTTTGGTCAGTTTTACTTAATCTTGTTCCTTTAATCCTTATTGTTGTTGTGCTATTCATTATTTTCCGTAATGCTAATAGTCAAAATTCAAAAGCATTTGATTTTGCTAAAAATAGAGCAAAATTAAATCGCGAAAAATCAGTCACATTCAAAGATGTTGCTGGTGTTGAAGAAGAAAAACAAGAACTTGAAGAATTAATCGATTTCTTAAAGAATCCTAAAAAATATGTTGATATGGGTGCACGTATTCCAAAAGGTGTCTTACTCGTAGGTTCACCAGGTACAGGTAAAACATTATTAGCTCGCGCAGTTTCAGGTGAAGCTAATGTCCCATTCTTTTCAATTTCAGGTTCTGATTTCGTTGAAATGTTCGTTGGTGTTGGTGCTTCTCGTGTTAGAGATTTATTCAAGGTAGCAAAAGAAAACTCTCCTTGTATTATCTTTATCGATGAAATCGATGCTGTAGGACGTCAGCGTGGTGCTGGTTTAGGTGGAGGACACGATGAACGTGAACAAACACTTAACCAACTTTTAGTTGAAATGGATGGTTTTACTTCAAACATGGGTATTATCATTATTGCAGCAACCAATCGTCCTGATGTTTTAGACCCTGCACTTCTTCGTCCAGGTCGTTTTGACCGCCAGGTCACGATTAGTCTTCCTGATATCAGAGGACGTGAAGCGATTCTTAAAGTTCATGCTAGAAATAAAAAACTTGATTCAAATGTTAAACTCTCTGATTTTGCAGGACGTATTCCTGGATTCTCAGGTGCTGATATTGAAAACTTATTAAATGAAGCAGCTCTTCTCGCAGCCCGTGACAATCGAACACTCATTACGAATATTGATTTAGATGAAGCCATTGACCGTGTCATGATGGGACCTGCTAAAAAATCTAGAAAGTATTCTGTTGAAGAAAAGAAAACTGTTGCATATCATGAAGCAGGACATGCAGTTATCGGTCTTAAACTTGAAGATGCAAATGTTGTTCAAAAAGTCACGATTATTCCTCGTGGTCGAACAGGTGGATATAACCTCATGACCCCACTTGAAGAAAAATTCTTATCAACAAAGAGTTCACTCGTTGCACAAATCACTTCTTATCTTGGTGGTCGTGTTGCTGAAGAACTCGTATTCGATACTGTTACAACCGGAGCATATAATGATTTCCAAATGGCAACTCAAATTGCACGTGCGATGGTCACTGAATATGGTATGTCAGATTTAGGTCCTGTTCAGTATGAAACAGCTGGTGGAAATGTCTTCTTAGGTCGTGACTATTTCAAAGAAAAGAACTTCTCTGACCAAGTCGCTCATGAAATTGATAAAGAAGTTCGCCATATCATTACAACATGTTTTGATAAAGCGAAAGACATTATTACCGAGAATAGAGCATTGCTTGATTTAATCGCTCACTACTTAATTGAAGTTGAAACTTTAACAAAAGCAGATATTGATGAAATTGTAGCAACCGGTAAACTTTCTTGGTATAAAGAAAAAACTGAAGAAAATGCGGCTTGATAAATACTTAAAAGTAGCGCGTATTATTAAAAGACGCACTGTAGCAAAAGAAGCTGCAGAAAAAGAAAAAGTTGAGGTTAACAGTAAACTCGCTAAACCTTCAACAACCATTAAAGAAGGTGACTTATTAACCTTGTATCTAGGTCTTAAAGTCATCAAAATTAAGGTCATATCACTCACACCTCAAAAAGATGAGTTGATGTATGAACTTTTGTCTGAAGAAAAAAGGCCATAACTTTGCTTATGGCTTTTCTTATGATATAATATCTTGGATTAGGAGGATTTTAACATGTTTTTAGATGATATCAATGAACAACAACTGGTGCGAAGACAAAAAGCACAAGATTTAAGAAATCAAGGGGTAGACCCTTTTGGACAAAAATATGTCCGCTCACACACAACAAAACAATTATTTGAAAATTACGATCAATTTGATCACGATCAACTTGAAGAAAAAAACATCGAGGTGTCCATTGCAGGACGTATCATGTTAAAAAGAGGTCAAGGTAAAGCTGGATTCATGCACATTCAAGATCGTGATGGGCAAATTCAAGTTTACGTCCGTATGGATGCTATTGGAGAACAAGCTTATGAACTCTTTAAATCAGCTGATTTAGGTGATATCGTTGGCATTAAAGGTCATATGTTTAGAACTAAGACCAACGAACTAACTGTTAAAGCTTCTGTTTATACACATCTAACCAAAGCATTAAGACCTCTTCCAGATAAATTTCACGGTTTACAAGACAAGGAAGAAGCTAGACGCCGGAGATATGTTGACTTAATTGTTAACGAAGATGCAAGAAAAGTTGCCATTACACGTCCAAAAATCATTCGCGCTATTCAAAAATTCTTTGATCAAAAAGGATTTATTGAAGTTGAAACACCTGTTCTACATAGTATTTTAGGTGGCGCTGCTGCACGCCCTTTTGTTACTCATCATAATACACTTGATATGGATTTCTATTTAAGAATTGCTACTGAATTACCATTAAAACGTTTAATTGTTGGTGGTTTAGAAGCTGTTTATGAAATTGGTCGATTATTCAGAAATGAAGGTATGGATGCGAAACATAATCCAGAATTTACAACCATTGAAGCTTATCTTGCATATGCTGATATGGGTGATATGATGGATCTTGTTGAGGAAGCTTTATCAACTGTCACACATGAAATCTTAGGTTCTTATGAAATCAACTTCCAAGACCAAGTGATTCAAATGGGTAGCCCATGGAAGAGATGGCATATGGTTGATGCCGTTAAAGAAATGAGTGGTGTAGACTTCTGGCATCATATGTCATTAGATGAAGCTAAAGAATTAGCTAAAAAACATAATGTCAAAGTTGAAAAACATTATTCCATTGGTCATATCATAGAAGCTTTCTTTGAAGAGTTCTGTGAAGATACCATCATTCAACCCACATTTGTTTATGGACATCCCATTGAAATATCACCTCTTGCAAAAAAGAATGATCAAGACCCTCGCTTTACAGATCGTTTCGAACTCTTTATTATGAGAAGTGAATATGCAAATGCCTTTAGTGAGTTAAATGACCCTATCGATCAAAGAGAACGTTTTGAAGGTCAATTAAAGGAAAAAGAACTCGGTAATGATGAAGCTACTGAAATGGATATTGATTTTGTTGAATCACTTGAATATGGTATGCCACCTACAGGTGGTTTAGGTATTGGTATTGATCGCTTTGTCATGCTATTAACAAATACCCCTAATATCCGTGATGTTATCTTATTTCCTCATTTAAAACATCGTTAATCTCTATAAACTAAAATAAAGATTCCGCTGGAATCTTTTTTTGTTAACTCTATAATTATGTTAGGGGTGGATGATTTAAAAAAGGGCATTAAAAAAGTCTTAGTATTTTTTGACTAAGACTTTTCTTTAAACTAAATATTTATGCTTTTTCGCTAACTGATTCCTTATCCATAACGCCTTCACCAATTTCATCAACAACTTCATATGTATCTAAATTGGTTGGGAACTTAGGTGATTCAACACCCATCGCAATCACAGTTGTCATATCAATATCAATGAA
>CAYJBI010000018.1:0-16554 GCA_964368345.1 uncultured Mariniplasma sp.
ATGAAAAAATAACGATAGAAAAAGATATAATTTACTTTCAAAAAGATGGTATGATTTCATTTCCATTAGATATTTTATCCTATGGGAAATACATTATTGAACTTCAAGTATCTTCTGATTTATCACCTCAAGCACAAATTCCATTTTCAGTAATGAGTGAAGATGTTGTTTTATCAACATTGACAACGAATGGTACTGAAGGTAGTTGGTTTGATATAGCATCACAGGTGATTATAGATAAAGGAATCAAACGTTTAATTCTTAAAGCACACGCAAGTGGACTTAAAATCAAACGCATTGAATGCATCAAACATAATTAATAAAAAGGCCATTCAGGTTTTCTGAAAGGCCTTTTTTTAGATTTGAGGTTTTATACAATCTTTGGTGTCATTTGTTGCTAGATTAACAATTGAAGATACAGGATATGTTTTCATGAGCTTACTCTGATAAGGTTTTAATAAGGAAGAAAGCTCATAAAGATTAGTCATTCTTGGGTTAAGCCAAATCTTTTTGGAATCTTCATCTAAAATAACGGGCATTCGTTCATGAATATCCTTCATGATTTCATTTGCTTGCGTTGTGATAATCGTACATGTATGAAGTTTTGTGCCATCTTCTTTCGTAAATGTACTCCATAAACCAGCCATCGGAAATAGGTTTTCATCCTTCATTAAAATACGCATAGGTGTCTTTGAAACTGAATCTTTTTTCCATTCGTAAAAGCTATCTGCTAAAATCACACAGCGTTTATGTGTCAATGAAGGAAGAAATGATGGTTTTTGATGAAGGGTCTCTGCTTTTGCATTAATCATTTGATAACCTATTTTTTCATCTTTTGCAAATGATGGAACAAACCCCCATCGTAGAGTTCCAACTCTGTTTTTAGTTCCATCATTGATAATTGTAATAACATCTTGACCTGGAGCAACATTAAAACGAGGTAATTGAAAGCTGTGTTTTAAATCTTTTATGTCATAATGATCTTCAAGGTATACTCTTAGATCTTCTAGATTAACCGTGATTGTAAATCTTCCGCACATGGTTTATTCCTCCTTAAATTGAGACCAAAATGATGATAAAACATAAGATAAATCCTCTGTTTTTTTAATGATTTGATAATTTTTCCATTCAGGTGGAAAAAGATTTAAATACGTTTTTGTTGTAAACCGATCATCCATCAAAATCGCAATACCATAATCATCATCTCTACGAATAACACGACCTACTGCTTGAATAACCTTATTCATTCCGGGATAAGTATAAGCATAATCAAATCCTTTTCCAAACTTTTGATCATAGTACGTTTTAAGTTGATGATTACTTTCATTGATCATCGGGAGACCTACACCAACAATAATCACGCCAGATAACATATCTCCCACATAATCAATTCCTTCAGCAAACATTCCGCCCATAACAAAGAAAGCTAATTGTGATTTTAAATTATCATTTTTGAATCTTTCAATAATGAGATCTCTTAAATGAGGTTCCATATCCCTTTTTTGAATTATGAAATCACAATCCATTTCTTGAGGTAAGGAATCAATAATACTATGCATATACTGATATGAAGGGAAGAATACAATGTAGTTTCCTTTTTTAGAATTCAGGACCTGTAAAATAGTCTCTACAATAGCATCTTTAGAGTTCTCACGGCTTTGATATCGTGTGTTGACCTGATTCATGACAATCAGCTTAAGACGTTTAGGATCGAAAGGAGAGCGGATTTTTAAGGTTTCTCCATAACCACTTGCGATTAATTCTTTATAATAGTCAATGGGATGAAGTGTTGCTGAGAATAAAACAGTACCGTATGCTTTATTTTTAATCGTATCGTAGATGAATTCACTTGCATCGAGACACTGCAATGTTAGTGAAATATCATCGCCATCAAATTTTTCAACATTTGTTAAATAGGCATCATTATAGAATTCATGAATAATACTAAATGAAAGAAGTTGAAGATAAACTTCCATAACCTCTATTTTTCTTGGATATTTAGGCATCTCTTTAAGGGCATTTTCAATTTTTTTCATGAGATAATGAACGGTTTCTAAAAACTCATCATTAAGTTTAGGAAAAGAAAGAAAGGGTTTAAAAGATAATTGTTCATCAAAGCGATCAAACTCATCTAACATCTTTTTGATCGGATTTCGAATGGAAGGTTTTAGTTTTGATGAGGCTCTTCTTAATTTGATGAATTCAGAACGAATGAGCGTTGCTGAATACATATCTCTTGAACGAGAAATCATGTTGTGGGCTTCATCAACAAGAATTAAAGGTTTAAAATTCGTATCATCAAAGTAACGTATTAAATGAATGCGTGGATCAAATGCATAGTTATAATCACAAATAATGACATCAACATAATAAGAGACATATAAACTAAATTCAAAAGGACAAACACTATGTTTTCGTGCATAGGATTCGACAACATTTTTGGTCATGAGTGTTTCATGATCAAAAATATCTTGCATAGCTTGTGTTAATCTGTCGAAAAAACCTTTTGCAAACGGACATTTTTCAGGGTCACATTCTCTTTTTTCAAGAAAGCACGTGACATCTTTTGAAGTGATTTCTAATGTTTTTGTTTCTAATCCCGATTCATGGAGTATATCCATGGAATCAAGAGCAACTTTTTTACCTTGTGTTTTTGCAGAAAGATAAAAGATTTTTTGATTATCATCAGCAAGTGATTTCAAAGTAGCAAATAATGAAGCCATTGTTTTTCCTATACCTGTTGGAGCAATAGAAAACAATAAATCATTATCTTTCATTGTCTGATAGCAAGCAGACATCATCTCACGCTGGCCTCTTCTGAATTTATCAAATGGAAAGAAGAGCTTTTCAAGCGATTCTCTTTTTTTATCAAGGTGGATGTAAAGTTTATCTAACCATAAGATATAGAGTTTTATTGATTCTTCAAAAAACGGTTTTAAAATATCAACATCAAAAAAATGATCAAAATATCTTATTTTGTAATCTGATAACTGGATATAAGCAATTCTACCGGGTATATCTTCAAGATGTTGATTCTTTAAATACATATAAGCATACATTTTAAGTTGTGCTAAATGTTCTTTATTTTCTTCATAATCATCTTTAAAGATGGGAAAACGTGTTGATTTTATCTCTTCAATTGTACGAATCCCGTCTATAAAAACAATGCCATCCATTCTTCCGGATAATAATACCTCATAATCATCACATTGATAGAGGTATTGAATGGCTACTTCAGCTTCATCTTGAAAATCATATTTACTTTGGACATATTGATGTGCTTTTGTTCCTTCTAGAAGTGAAACATTTTGGAAATTCTCAGATGAAAGATCGCCACTTGCATATAGAAAGGAAACAAGTTCGCCTACACCCACTTTATAACGCTTCATAAGTACCCTCGTTTTCTAATACTATTATACGTCATCTAAGAGTACTTATCTATGAGAAAAACGACCAGAAAAAGAATGTTAAATAAAAACAGGTTAAACCCTCGATTTTATTGATTATTTGAAGTATCCTTAAGTTAGGTATATAAATACTGACTATGGGAGGATATATGAAACAACAACAATTATCAAAAGGGCTATTACTTGATGAACATGGAATGTTAACTGAAGCTGGATATGCGACTAATCTTATCAAGGATTATAAGAGAAGCATGGTGAAAGTTAAAGGAATGCGTATTAAAGAATGGGACTATTATTATATCGGTGATGAAAACTATGGAGTGGCATTAACGGTTGCAGACAATAGCTATATGTGGTTAACATCAGTCACTTTCTTTGATTTTTCTAAACCTAGCGAAAAATCATATACTAAAATGGGATGGTTTCCAAATGGGAAACTTCATTTACCAGAAACATCAAAAGAAGGAAATATAAAGTTTATCAAAAAAGATCAACAGATTGAATTTACAATCGATAAAAAGAAACGGCATATTAAAGCGAAAATTAACCGTTTTGATAAAGATAATCATCTTGAAGTTGATTTAATATTAGAAGAGACAATTCAAGATTCTATGGTTATTGCAACACCGTTTGAAAAAAGAAAACACTTCTATTACAATCAAAAAATCAATCTACTTAAAGCAAATGGGACTGTCAAAATAGGTGAAGAAGTTTATGATTTTAATAAAGCATATGGCGTATTAGACTGGGGAAGAGGCGTTTGGACATATAAAAATACGTGGTACTGGTCAAGTTTAAGTGGCGTTTATGAAGGACATAAGATAGGCTTTAACTTAGGTTATGGCTTTGGAGATACATCAAAAGCAACAGAAAATATGTTATTTTTTGATAACAAAACGTATAAACTAGATGATGTCTTATTTGATATACCACTAAAAGATGGAAAAGATGATTACAAGTCCGCATGGAAGATAACTTCAAAAGATGGAAATATCAATCTCACATTTAACCCTGTCCTTGATCGTCATAGTCATTCCAATGTACTTATCATTTCATCAAATCAACACCAGGTCTTTGGAAAATTTAGTGGAACTTTTAAAGTTCAAGATCATCAAATCATTGAAATCAAGGATATGATGGGGTTTGCTGAAAAAGTCATGAACAAATGGTAAAGTGAGTTTTTATCTCTACATGATAGATTTACATTTGGCTTTCATTGGTGAATACCCCATGATAAAGCCATTTCATTTAAAGCACTAATGTAAGCATGATACTACGTATCAAAGACCATCTTTTTTTTAATAAAAGATTATCAGGTTTCGTGGTTGAAATCGAACTCTAAATAGTTTATAATACACGTAAACCGTTACGTCGGGGGACGTCGGTAGGGGATTCATAGAACAAGGAAAAGGGGATTTATGTATGAATGTTATTAAACGTAATGGAACTGCTGAACCGTTTGACTTACACAAGATTGCCGAAGCAATGCACAAAGCATATCGAAGTGTAGGTTTAAATTTTTCAAGTGAAGAATGCTTAAAACAAGCCCAAGAAATTACGAAGGCTTATCCTAAAACAGAGGATGTAAGTATTGAAACGATTCAAGATGATGTCGAACTTTATTTAATGAAGAAGAAATACTATGAAGCTGCGCGCTCATATATAAAATACCGTGAAAAACAAAAAACAGATCGCGATAATCCTTGGTCAGATAACGATGAAAGACAGGATCTTATATTAAAGAAATATCTCATTAATGGCGAAGAAAAAAAGGATTTTATCAAGCGTATTGCGTTTGGTAAATCATCATTAGAAAAGATTTTTAGACGTAAGGAAGCCATTTTCGGTGGTCGTAACCTTTATGCTATAGGACGCGATGGCAACATCACAGGATCAAATTGTTATGTTGTTAAAGATCCAGAAGATAGCTTAGAAAGTATTTATAAAGTTGACTATCAAATTGCAAGAACCTATTCATATGGTGGCGGTCAAGGTATGAATCTATCAAAAATTCGCCCCAAGGGAGCTAAGGTCAACAACTCATCAAATACAACACCAGGCGTGATGGTATTTGCTGAAAAATACTCACACACAACACTTAATACCCAACAAGACAATCGTCGTGGGGCATTAATGCTTGTACTTAATATTGATCATCCGGATATTATCGATTTTATTACAACAAAACTCGATTTATCTAAAGTCAATGGTGCGAACATCTCAATCGCATTAACCGATGATTTTATGAAAGCAGCAGCAAATGACGAAATGTGGGTTATGAAGTTCGAAACTCCTTATGAACTTATCGAAAAGAAGATTAAAGCTAAAGATTTATTGAAACTTGTTGGTTATGCAGCTCACACCATGGGTGATCCAGGAGTTATCTACATCGACCATATGAATGATTATCATTTCTTATCCGAATATGAAGATGTTAAGTTTACAGCAACCAATCCATGTGGAGAACAACCACTTATGCCACATGGTTCATGTAACTTAGGAAGTATTAACTTAAATGCATTTGTTAAGAACCCATTTACTGAAAATTCAGTTTATGACTGGGAACGTTTTGATTTTGTTGTCTCTGAAATGATTGTTGCACTTGATGATTTATTATCCATGTTAGGTGATCGTCATGCATTACCTGAACAAAGAGAACACGTCATCCAATTTAGAGAAGTTGGATTAGGTGTGATGGGTTTAGCAGATTTAGCATTATCTTTGAGACTTCCTTATGGTAGTCCAGAATTTCTTGAGTTCTTAGATAAACTTATGCGCCGTATGTTAAACTCAGCAGCAAAAGCTTCAGCACTTCGTGCTAAAGAATTAGGTGTATTCCCACGATATGATTATGATAAGATTTCTAAATCTAAATTCTATCAAGTAGGTATTGATCCAGATACTGATGAACTTATTAAACAATATGGTATGAGAAACTCTCGTCTCTTATCGATTGCTCCTACAGGATCCATTTCAAATATTTTAGGTGTTAGTGGTGGTGTAGAACCATTCTTCCAAATTAACTATACACGTCGTATTGTCTCGATGTTTGATGAAGAAAAAACAATTACTATTTGGGAAAAAACACCACTTGCGCTTGCAAAAGCTATGAATGTATCACCAGAGAACTTACCTGAATGGGCACTCATTACATCACAAAACATAGATTTCATGGATCGTGCAAAGGTTCAAGCGACTATCCAAAAATATGTAGATACTGCAATTAGTTCAACATTCAATCTACACAATAGTGCATCTGTTGAAGATGTCATGAATATTTATGATACAGCGTGGAAGTTAGGACTTAAGGGAGCGACAGTCTTTAGAGATCGTTGTGCAAAGATTGGTATCTTAGCGGGTATTAATGAAAACACGGAAGATTTAAATCCAGCTACTCCTCCTCATGTTCATTTAGAAGAAAAATGGGTGAATAAAAAGACAAACGTTGTTAAAGAATATGTCACACATATTTCGGTTTCATCATCAGGACATACTCCTGAAAAGATTGAAAGAGAACTATGCCCACTATGTGGCGATGTTCTTGTCAAAAAACAAGGTTGTATCCATTGTAATAATCCAGAATGTGATTATGAAAAGTGTGCAATTTAATGATTCTAGGGTGCTCGTTTGAGCACTCTTTTTTTGATTTAAAACAATGATTTAACATAATTGGCACTTTAATGATTAGATTGCCACTTTTTACTTGACAATCTTTTTATTTTAGATAAAATGGTAAATGGAGGCGAAATCAATATGGCAAAAACACAAAATTTTAAAACAGAATCACAGAAATTGTTACATTTGATGACCCATTCGATTTACACACAAAAAGAAATCTTTTTACGTGAGTTAATTTCGAATGCAAGCGACGCAATCGATAAGCGTCATTATTTATCGCTGACTGATCAAAAGGTATCTCATACGGAATATGAAATATGGTTATTACCTGATGAAAAGTCACGTACATTAAAGATTAAAGACAATGGCATAGGGTTTACCGAAGAAGAACTTGTTGAAAACCTAGGAACGATTGCACAAAGTGGATCAAAAGCATTTATGGAAAAAGTGGATCAAAAAGATCTTTCTATCATTGGCCAATTTGGCGTTGGATTCTATTCAGCATTTATGGTAGCTAAAGAAGTTGTTGTTGAAACAAGATCGCCCTATAGCGATAAGGGATATCGATGGTCATCAACAGGCGAAGATTCCTATTCAATTGAAGAAATTGAAAAGAGTGAAATCGGTACTGAGATTACACTTTATTTAAGAGATGATGAAAATGATGAAGAACAAGAAGAAGATTTTTCACGTTTTTCAAAAGAATATCAGTTAAAAAATCTTGTTAAAAAGTATTCTGATTATGTTAGATATCCGATTAAGATGATGGTTAAATCCTATGAAGATAAGAAAGAAAAGATTGAAGAACAAACTTTAAACCAAATGATTCCTATTTGGAAACGTTCAAAATCAGAAATCAAAGAAGAAGAAATGAATGATTTTTATAAACATCAATTTAATGACTATGAAGAACCTATCAAAGTCATTCATACAGATGTTGAAGGGTTATTAACGTATACTGCACTTCTATTTATCCCTAAAAAGCCAGCGTATGATTTTTATAGTGAACACTATGAAAAAGGTCTGCAGCTTTATTCGAAAGGTGTTTTCATCCAAGGTAAAAACAAAGATTTATTACCTGACTACTTCAAGTTTGTCAAAGGATTAGTGGATTCTGCAGATATATCATTAAACATTTCAAGAGAACTTTTACAACAAGATAAGCAAGTTAAAAAGATTGCTTCGCATTTGGAAAAGAAGATAAAAAATGAACTTGAAAGTATGCTACTAAATGATCGTGATAAATATGTAGAGTTTTATGACAACTATAAAACTACTCTAAAATATGGTATCTATGAACAATACGGTTTGAATAAAGAAAAACTTCAAGATTTGATTATGTTTAAAACATCTAAGAGTGATGAGTATTCAACACTTAAAGAATATATTGAACGTAAACCTGAAGACCAAAAAGCAATCTATTATGCAACAGGGAAATCAAAATCATCCATTTTATCTTTACCACAAATGGATGTTATGAAAGAAAAAGAAGTTGAAGTACTTCTATTAACAGATGAAATTGATGAATTCATGATTCAAATGATGCAATCATATCAAGAAACGCCATTTAAATCTGTTCAACAAGGTGAAGCAGACTTTGTTGATGACACAAAGAAAGCAGATTTAAAGAAGAAAGAAAAAGAACATAAAGATATCTTAAAAGCAATTAAAGAAGCATTAAAAGATAAGGTAAAAGATGTTAAACTTTCAGGTAGATTAAAAGAATCTGCTGTATGTCTTGTATCAGGTGAAGGGTTATCTTTAGAAATGGAAAAGATTTTAAAAGCCATGCCAAATCAAACAGATGTTAAAGCAGATCGCATCTTAGAGATTAATCCAGATCATGAGTTGTTTCATGCACTTAATAAAATATACGAAAAAGATGAAAATAAGATTTTAGATTATGCATCCATCCTATATTATCAAGCATTACTAGTTGAAGGTTTACCGATTGAAAATCCGACTGAGTTTTCAAGTAAACTTGTTAAATTGATGATTGAATCTTCGAATCTCTAAGATGAAAACAATTCATACAAATCACGCACCCAAAGCGGTTGGACCCTACAGTCAAGGTGTTCTAACACATGATACGCTTTATGTTTCTGGGCAAATTCCATTTGATCCATTAACAAATCAATTGATATCACAAGATATTAAAGAACAAACAAAACAATCATTATCGAATGTCCTTGCAATTGTGAATGAAGCAGGCATGTTAAAAGAAAATATTGTAAGATGTACGGTATACATGACTGATCTTGGAGACTTTGCTTTAATGAACGAAGTTTACAGTGAATTCTTTAAGGATCATAAACCTGCAAGAGCAGCAGTTGAAGTTAGACGATTACCTAAGGATGTATTAATAGAAATAGATGCAATCGCAGTTAAATAGAAAGTGTGGACACACGGTCCACACTTTTTTTCTAAATAAACTGATTATTTATGATAAGTAAGAATATAATGGAATTGATTTACAATTTTATAAATCTAAACTAACTCATGATTTGAAGTGCTTAGCGTTTGTTAAGAAACCGATAAAATGCTATAATAATTGTAAAAATCGGTGGTTTAAAATTCCATCATTGTTAATTATATAGAAAAGGGTGACAACATGAATGAAACGAGTTTAAACGTTGAAAATGAAACGATTAAAAAGCGCAACATGTGGATTTTTACTTTAGCTCTCGTTATTTTATTGATAGCCGGAACAGTTTTCTTTGGTTTACGGATATTGATGTTAACAGCAGTTGCTTTTGTAGTGAGTTTAGCCATTGAGTTTGCATTTTCAAAATTACGGAAAAAGCCATTTGATCAAGAGTTTATGATTACCCCTTTATTGGTGGTTCTTATCTTACCTCCAGGAGTTCCTGCATGGCTTATAGGTATATCTACATTCTTTGCGGTATTCTTTGGTAAGAACATTTTTGGTGGAAGTGGCAAATACATCTTTAGTCCAGCACTTGTAGGTGTTTTATTTGTTCTAATTTCATTTCCTGTACAAATGTCAACTAATTGGTTAGAACCTGGTGGAGATTTATTTACAGGAGCTACCCCTCTGCTTAGTCTTTTTAGAGGAACTACACCATATCCATTTACTATAATGGATTTATTATTGGGACAGGCTCCAGGTGTTGTTGGAGAGACATTTAGACTAGCTGTGATTGTATTAGGTTTATTGCTGCTCTTATTAAAGGTAAGAGATTGGAAAATTCCTTTAAGTTATCTAGGTTTCTTTTTCCTTATTACAAGTATATCCTATGTTCTTTTTAAAGATGATTTTGGAAGAGACCCTATCTTATCCATGTTAACAGGCGGTATTTTATTTGGTGCATTCTTTGTTGCTTCAGATCCTGTATTAGCACCTGTTACAGGTTTAGGAAAAGTTCTTTATGGCTTAGGATTAGCTATCATCACCTTTGTTATTCGTTTCTTTGGGACATATGCTGAGGGTGTAACGTTTGCGATTATTTTAATGAGTGCTGTTTCACCACTTATAGATAACCTTACTGTAAAAGAAAAAGTAGAGGAGGTTAAAGTATGAAACAAAGCTTAAAACTTATTGTATTCGTGTTAATCTTAGGTATTTTAACATCTGGTTTACTTGTCGGTATGGATGCTCTTACCAGAGATCGTATTGAAGCTAATAAAGCAGCTCAATTAAAAGGAGCTATCTTAACTGCTAATCAAACAAGTTATAATTTTGGAAATATTCATGATGTGTTTGATGAAAAAGTTGATATGATCACTGTTGGTGAATTCATATTCTATCAGCATAAAGAAACTAAAAATATTTCATATGAATTTAATGGTGGTGGTGTTTGGGGACCTATTAAAGGGGTTGTAACTCTTCAAGAAAATTTTGAAACAATTGTTGCAATTAAAGTAACTGAACAACAAGAAACACCTGGTTTAGGTGGTATTATTGCAGAAGCAAAATATTTAGCAAATTTTGAAGGAATTCAAATGATTCCAACACTTGAAATAAATAAAGATGGTTCAGCCAATCAACCCAATGAAATTGATGCAATTACAGGTGCAACACGAACTTCAGATGCTTTTGAAATTATAATGAATGATACTTATGAAAACTATAAAACGGCATGGTTAAGCCGTAATACCCAGGAGGAATAACAATGAAATGGATACGTTTACGTTATACCAAATGGTTTAACATATTAAAAGATGGCATACATCGTAATAACCCAATTGTTGTTGCAGTTTTAGGTATTTGTTCTGCGCTAGCTGTTAGTAATCGTGTTGACAATGCAATAGCTATGGGTCTTGGTGTTACATTTGTTGTTATGGCATCTTCAGCTGTTGTATCAGCTATTAGAAACTTTATACCAAGCAAGGTTAGAATGGTAACCTATATGGTTATTATCTCAGCATTTGTTATTTCAGTACAAATGTTCTTAGAAGCTTTTTTCCCAGACATTGCAAGTTCACTTGGAGCCTATGTAGGGTTAATTATTACAAACTGTATTGTGATGGGGCGAGCAGAAGCATTTGCTGCAAAGAATCCTGTAAGATATACACTAGTCGATGGGTTTGCTTCTGGTATGGGATACACGCTGATTTTAGTTGTTGTAGCAGTCATTCGTGAATTACTTGCAACAGGTAGTATTTTAGGAGCTCAAATTATGCCGGATTCATGGCCAAATTGGGTAGTTATGTCGATGGCACCTGGTGGATTCTTTGTTTTAGGTCTTTTGATCTGGGGAATCCGTGAGTGGTCGAAGTATTATGAAACCAATTAGGAGGAATGAATGATGGGAAATCTATTAGAACTAATTTTAGCATCAATTCTTAATCATAACATTGCTCTTGTTTATATTTTAGGTATGTGTCCATTGATTGCTATTTCTACAAATGTTAAAAATGCGAAGGGCATGGGTTTAGCAGTTATCTTAGTTGTTACATTAACAGCCATCATTAATTGGCCTATTTATCAATTATTAGTAGCTACTGGAACAGAAAAACTAGCGTTATTAGTCTTTATTATTACGATTGCAGCTGTTGTACAATTACTTGAAATCTTCATGGAAAAATATGTTCCATCCATGTATAATGCATTCGGTATATTTTTACCCTTAATTACTGTTAACTGTGTGGTACTTGCAGTTTCATTATTCTTTGTTAACAGGGAGTACACCTTTGGTGAAACAGCAGCATTTAGTTTTGGATCATCTGTAGGTTGGGCTCTTGCCATTATACTCTTAGCGGGTATTAGAGAAAAAATGGCTAAGATTTCTGATTTACCTAAAGGACTTCGTGGAAAAGGTATCGTCTTTATCATTCTAGGTATCTTAGCATTAGCATTTATCGGTTTCACTGGATTAGCAAATATATAAGGAGGATTTGGTATGAATTTAATTTATGTTCCTATCGTCCTTATTGGAGTCTTGCTGATCATTGCACTTATTCTTATTCTTGTTGAAAAAGCATTAGGTGGTGGCGGTGAAAAAGTACTTCAAATTAATGACGATAAAATTATTCCTGTTTCAGGTGATGAAACAGTACTTAACACATTATCACAACATAAAATTTTTATTCCCTCAGCTTGTGGGGGAAAAGCTACCTGTGGTTTTTGTAAATTTAAACTGATTGAAGGTGGCGGTGAAATAAAACCAACAGAACTACCATTTTTAAGCGAGAAAGAAAAATTGGAGGGAATTCGTTTATCTTGTCAAGTTAAGGTCAAAGATAATATGAAAATTGAAATTCCTAAAGAATTACTTAATGCGAAAGAATATATGACCAAAGTATCATATATCGAAGACTTAACGTATGATATTAAACTCGTAAGATTTAAAATGATTAATCCAACTGAAATGCACTTTAAACCTGGTCAATATGCTCAATTAAAAGTTCCTGGAATTGATATTATTAGAGCATACTCCATTGCATCACATCCTAAGTATAATCATGAAATCGAACTCATTATTCGACAAGTACCTAACGGAAAAGCAACAACTTTTGTTCATAAAGCACTTGAAGTAGGAGATAAAGTTATTTTAACGGGACCTTATGGAGATTTCTATCTTCAAGAAGAATCTAATCGTGATATGATTTGTATCGCAGGTGGGTCTGGTAAAGCTCCGATTCGTTCAATTTTATATTATTTAAGAGATCAAGGGATGAATCGTAAAGTTAAATACTTCTTTGGTGCAAAATCAAAAAGAGATTTATACTACACAGACGAGTTCTTAGAATTATCGAAGGAATTCCCTAATTTCCAGTATATCCCAGCACTTTCTGAACCTCTAAAAGAAGATGAGTGGACAGGAGATGTTGGTTTGATTACTGACGTTGTTGATAGACATGTCGGTGATTTATCTGAAAGTGAAGCTTATTTATGTGGATCACCAGGTATGATTAATGCATGTATCAAAGTGCTTAATAAACATGATATTAAGCAAGAAAACGTGTTTTTTGATAATTTCTCATAATTCAATCAAGTAATTAAAGAATAAAGATAAAACAGAAAAGATAAGATGTTTGATTTTATCTTTTTCTTTTTGTTATTAGATTTACTTATAATGAAAAAAATATCGTATAATAGAATTAATGATTAAGCGAGGTATATTTCATATGATGATTGATAATTTACGTATTTTTGTTCGTGTTGTAGAAGAGAAAAGCATTTCTAAGGCTGCACAGTATGAACATATGACCCAGTCAGGTATTACACAAATGATTAAAAAAATGGAAAACGATCTTAAATGTGAACTTCTCAGTAGAAGTAATAAAGGGATTGAACCAACTGAATGTGGAAATTTGGTTTATGAATATGCTAAAAAGATGATTGATTTAGATGAATCAATGAAACAGAGAATCATTTGTATGACTGAAGGATGTTATAGTATTGTTATTAAACCATGTTGTTCTCTAGATAACAGTATCATACCTAACATTTTATTTAATATTCAAAACAAGTTTTCAAATATAAAAATGAACATCGAACTTGAAGATAAAATGAAAATCTTAAATGAAGTGAAAAGTGGGATTACGGATTTCGGTGTCTTCATGGGTGATATGCCAGATGATCCAGATGTTGAAATAACTAATGTTGGTATTGAGACTATCGTTTTAATTGCAGGGAATGAACTTATTAAAAAAGATAAAATCACTTCGAAAGAGTTGACAGGTTTTAAAATCATTGATTTTAGTCTAGGTTCCTATGCAGCTGAAGTTCATCATAAACTTTCAGACTTAATCTTTCAAGATCCATTTAAAATGACCTATCATCCATTTTTCTCTATAGATTCAATTCCAGCAATTAAATCTTTAGTTGAAAATAACTTTGGCGTTTCTTTCTTACCACTTTACTCTATTCAAGATGATTTAAAAGAAGGAAGGTTCAAAGTAATTAATGTTGAGAACTTTAATTTAACATTACCTATTCGAATTATATGTAAAAAAGACGAGAACTTACCAAGTTTTTTAATGAAGATTAAACAATACTTTGTAGATTCATCAAAAATCTATTTTAATAAAAAATAAATCATTAATTCATCAATAATAAAAAAAAGACGCTGGCGTAAAGCTAAGCGTTTTTTTGGTATTAGTAATACTTATACTGCATTAAAAGACCGAATGCACTAAATAGTAATTATTGTCGCATAATAAGAATTGACGGAAGCAGATTATATATCTGACAATCGAATAAAAATTTAGGAAGGAGGAGAGCAAATGACTGAGAAATCAATCATCTCCAAAGTAAGCACGTCAAGATCAAACGGAAAGAAAAAATCAAAGGTTAACCAAATCCCTATAGGATTACTCGTTCTTGTCATTATGATTGCAGTGGGTATTTGGCTAAACACCAAGGGTTTGAATTTACTCTTATTTTGGGTAACAGGGCTTGTCTTTGGATTTATCTTGCAACGTTCTAGATTTTGTTTTACTGCATCTCTTAGAGATCCATATTTAACAGGTAGCACATCATTGACTAAAGCAGTACTAATTGCTTTTGCATTAACAAGCATTGGTTTTGCTGCAATTCAATATGGCACTGGTGTAGAACCTTATATTGCACCACTTAGCCTTGCTACTGCAATAGGAGCTTTTATCTTTGGTATCGGTATGGTTATCGCTGGTGGCTGTGCATCGGGAACGTTGATGAGAGTTGGTGAAGGATTCTTTATGAATATGATTGCTTTAGTGTTCTTTATTATAGGATCACTTATTGGTGCATATCATACAGGATTTTGGGATTTCAATTTTAGAGTTAACGCACCACAAATATCTTTATACTCAGGAGCGTTAGGTATTTTAGGAGGCGTACTTGCTAATTTAGCAATTATTGCTGTGATTTATGTGATTGCCCATAAATGGGGAAACAGAAAAAATAATAAATAAAAGGAGACTATAAAAATGAGTAAAGAAGTTAAATTAGATTGTTTAGGAGAAGCATGTCCAATTCCTTTAGTAAAGACGGAAAAAGCAATGGCAAAATTATCAGCAGGTGACGTATTAATCGTTGAAGTAGATCATAGCTGTGCAATGAAAAACGTTCCTGAATGGGCAATTAAAAATGGCCATAATGTAGAAATTGAAGAAGTTGAAGATGGACAATGGAACATTTTCATCGAAAAAGTATAATTTGACATTTTTGTCAAATACTTTTTAGAAAGGAAAATGAGATGAATAAATTCTTTGATAAAGTCAAAAATAATGAATTTTATAAAGCTTGGTTCAAAGATGCACTTCCTTATGTTGTTGGTGCTGTGTTACTATCTATTTTTCAAATAGTAACCTATATTACAACAGGTTCACCTTGGGGTGTTTCTGGAGTATTTGCTGACTGGGGCGCATGGATATATCGAGCTTTAGGTGGTTCAGTTGATCGCTGGTTTGCATATAGTTCTCCCGCACAACAGGCTATGCTTGATGCAGGTATACTTAATAGTGCAAATTCTTGGAGAAATATAGGTATTATCGTAGGAGCATTATTTGCTACATTAATGGCTTCTGGATTTAAATTTAAGAAAATTAAATCTTTTAAACAAGTAATTGCTGCTTGTTTAGGTGGTTTATTAATGGGTTATGGTGCAAAAGTTGCACTTGGCTGTAATATTGGTGCATTTTTCAGCAGTATCGCAGTCGGAAATGTTGCAGGATGGGTTTTTGCAATCTTCTTATTCCTAGGTGCTATCATCGGAAGTAAGTTGCTTGTCAAATTCTTCATGTAAATAAGAGGAGAAGACAAGATGGAAAAAATCGTAGAACATTATGATGTAGTCATCGTTGGTGGTGGCTCAGCAGGACTAACTGCTGGTATTTACTGTGGACGAGCAAGACTTAAAACTTTAATCATTGAACAAGCTCTTGTAGGTGGATTAGCTACAAACACGAATGAAATAGCAAATTATCCAGGCTTTCCTGGAGATATTTCTGGTAGTGAATTAATGGCACTTTTTCATCAGCAAGCAAAAAAATTCAACGTTAACTTTAAGTTGACTAATGTCAAGTCAGTAGATTTTACAGGAAAAGAAAAAAAGGTTGAAACATTTAGAAATACCTATAT
>CAYJBI010000019.1:0-6581 GCA_964368345.1 uncultured Mariniplasma sp.
ATGATTCGCCTCTTCTTGAAAGAATTTAATAAAGAATTCAATGTGAGATGATGTTATAATAAAGATATAATAAATGGGCTCTATGAGGTAATATTTTTATGAAAAAAGTGATAATCATTGGTGCTGGAACTTCAGGACTTGCCGCAGGCATTTTGTTACAATCAAAAGGTTTTCAATGTGAAATCTACGAGAAGAATGAAGCTGTTGGTGGTCGTATGTATCAAATTAAAGAACAAGGTTTCACATTTGATGTGGGACCCACAATCGTCCTTATGCCTCATATGTATAAGGAGATATTTTCAATAAGTGGAGCTAATCCAGATGATTATTTGGAAATGACGCTTTTAGAACCTATAAATACGATTCATTATCCCGATCAAACCAAGTTTGAGATTTCGAGTTCTCTACCAAAATTTATAAATCAATTAGAGTCGTTTTCTGAATTAGAAACTGCAGGGTATTTGAAGTACTTAAGTGATGTCTATCAGCGTTATATCCTTGCTAAAAATGCATTTTTAGAAAAATCATATCGCAAACCTTCAGATTTTTACAATTTTAAAACATTCCATTCATTATATAAGCTTAGAACACTTAATAGTGCATACCAATCTATATCATCTTTCGTTAAAGAAGATAAATTAAGAAAAGCATTAAGTTTTCAGACACTTTATGTTGGAATATCTCCTTTTACAGGACCTTCAATTTATACAATTATCCCTATGATTGAACTTCTTTATGGTGTTTGGTATATTAAAGGTGGAATGTATCAAATGGCAAAAGCAATGGAAATAAGATTTCTTGAATTAGGAGGGGAAATCCATTTCAATCAATCGGTTGAAGAAATTGTCATTGAAAACCATGAGGCTAAGGGAATAAAAGTAAATCAAAAGGTTATAAATGCAGATATTGTTTTATCCAATGCAGATTTTCCGTGGACCATGAAAAATCTCATTAAGAATAAAAAAGATCAAGGAAAGTATACACATAAAAAAATTGATCGTATGGAATATTCCTCCTCATCTTTTATTTTATATTTTGGAGTTGATAAGAAAATACCTTCAACAGTACATCAAATTCATTTTGCTAAAGACTTTAAACGCAATATCGATGATTTATTTTCTGGTAATGTTCCAGATGATCCCTCTTTTTATTTATACTCTGCATCACAGATTGATGAATCAATGGCGCCATCAGGTCAAGAAGGATTTTATTGTCTTGTTCCTGTGCCATCACTTCATCAACATGATATGATATGGGATGAACATCAAATACAATCATTAAGAAGAGTCATTCTTGATAAAATCAAAACAATTCAAGGGTTTAATGATTTTGAAGAACATATCATCTATGAAAAAATATTTACACCTAAAACATTTGAAGATAAATTTAATTTACAGTTTGGAGCAACATTTGGGTTAAAACCTTCGTTATTCCAAAGTTTATATTACCGTCCACAAGCAACATCAAGACATGTGAAGAACCTTTATTTTGTAGGATCAAGTAATCATCCAGGAGCGGGTGTTCCTATTGTTTTAATGAGTGCAAAGATTGTAGCATCTGAGATTGAGAGGGATCATGCATTATGACGCCATTAGAAATGATTGGTCTTACTATAATTGGTATAGATGCATTAATTAATACCGTTTTTCTTGTGAAATTTAAGAAAAATCAGTCTGAAGATATAAAGGCTTGTGAAAAGATTATTAAGAAAAACTCATTAACTTTTTATAAGGCATTTTCTAAAATTCAAGATAAAGCTAAAAGAGAAGCAGTTTATGCAGTTTATGCGTTTTGTCGATATGCAGATGATTTAGTAGATGAAGATCGCGATTTTAAAGGTTTAGAACAATTAAAACTTGATTTAGATTCCTATGTTTTGGGACAAATACCTAATCACTTTATGTTTAGAGCACTAAGAAAAACAACACACAGTTTTTATCATAAGAATTATGACTTTAAACCATTTTATGACATGATTAAGGGTCAAGAGATGGATTTGAATTTTAAAGTTTTTGAGACAGAAAAAGAATTATTAGAGTATTGTTATTATGTTGCTGGATCTGTTGGGTTAATGCTTGTTCCTGTTCTTTCAAAAGAGAATCAACATAAACTTATCGAGTTTGCAGTAACATTAGGTTATGCGATGCAAATCACGAATATTTTAAGAGATATTGGGGAGGATTATCGAAATAACCGCATCTATATTCCCAAAGAAATCATGGGAAAAGCAAATTATTCTTTGGATGATTTAGCTCATGGTAAGATAAATGATGAATTTATGAAGATGTTTGAGTATTTAGCTCAAAAAGCAGAAAATTATTATCGTCGTGCATGTGATGATTTATATATGTTTAAAGATGATGTTAGAATTCCATTAGCATTATCGATTGTTTTGTATAAAGAGATTATTCAAATCTGTCGTAACGAGAATTATGATGTCTTTACAAAGAAGAATTATGTATCTGATCAAAGAAAAAACGAACTGATTGAATCATATATGAAAACGTATAAAAAGTGAGGATTTAATGGAATGATGAATATACTTGGTTTAATTGCATCGTATCTATTGATATTTTTAATTATTGGTCTTTCAACAATTTTACAAAAAAAGAAAATCTTAAATGAAGAAGGTGCACGTAAATTCATTCATATTGGAGTATCCAATTGGTGGATTTTAGCAATGATTTTTTTTCATGATACAAATGCTTTATGGTTCGCGATTATTCCACCTATCACATT
The DNA here is from genome assembly GCA_964368345.1 of uncultured Mariniplasma sp. Lineage (GTDB taxonomy): Bacteria > Bacillota_I > Bacilli_A > Acholeplasmatales > Acholeplasmataceae > Peloplasma. Next base: position 2,740 of record CAYJBI010000019.1, read on the forward strand.
TATCATTCTTAATTATTTGTCATATCGAATGAATTTATTAAAGGCAATGGAAAGAGGAGGAAATGGGAATTTAGGAACCGTATATTTTCCTATTTCTTTACTGATTCTTGTTGTTTTAACGTTTGGAGTATTAAAAAATCCATATATCGGCGCGATTGGTATACTTGTTATGGGATATGGTGATGGTTTAGCTGCAGTGATTGGTAAAGCATACGGAAAACATAAATTTGCATTTGGTAAATCAATTGAAGGTTCACTTGCGATGTTTATCATTTCATTTATAGTTGTGTTTGTTGTATCCATAAATATTGCATCTATTCTAGTTTCATTGATACTCGCTTTAGGTGTTGCTGCATTTGCAACAATGATTGAATTATTGACACCTAAAGGGCTTGATAATTTATCTGTTCCTCTTGGATCTTCTTTTATTTTTTATCTACTTTTATTAATTCTTTAATTGAGGGTGTGTTATGTTTATTGATGCCATCATAGGAATCTCATTGAGTTTTGTTGTTGCAATTCTTGCATACTTCAAAAAATCACTTAATCAAAGTGGTCTTTTTACTGCAGTTTTATTAGGAACGGTCATTTATATGTTTGTTGGTATGGTTGTTTGGGGCTCTTTGATTGCTTTTTTTATCTCATCATCATTAATAACAAAAGTTTCTGAAAAAAGTGAAAAGAAACTAAGTAAAGGTAGAAATTATGTCCAAGTTTTAGCTAATGGACTTGTTGCAGCTATTTTTTCAGTGGTTTATTATTTTTTAAAAACAGAAATCTTTTTACTTGCTGCAGTTGTCTCTATTGCTACTTCTAATTCAGATACATGGGCTTCAGAAATAGGTTCACTATCAAAAGGGAAAACATTTTATATTTTGAACTTTAAAATTGCACCTAAGGGTGTTTCAGGAGCTATCTCAGGCTTAGGGACGATTGCATCTATATTTGGCTCATTATTTATTGCAGGTGTATTTATTGGAATTTATGCACTACAATTTGGTTTAGGTCTTGAAGATTTTCTTATATTTGGTGGTGTCATTACCATATGTGGCTTTTTAGGAAATATTATTGATTCATATTTAGGAGCTACACTACAAGCCAAATATAAAGGTGTTGAAACTGGTTTATACACTGAAAAAAGATGGTTACCAAATGAAAAAGTTGTTTTAGCATCTGGGTTAGCATTAATTACGAATAATGCTGTAAATATGCTATCCGGATTAGCAGCTTCATTAATAACCTTTATCTTCTTTATATAATATGAATCCAAATCGTATAGAACATATAAAACCTGGTTTCAATAACCAAGGATCATACATTTTATATTGGATGCAGCAATCTCAGCGCGTTCATTATAACCATGCTTTAATGCATGCTATTGAACTGGCAAATCATCATGATTTACCAGTTGTTGTTTTTTTTGGGTTAACTAAAAATTATCCAGATGCTAATTTAAGACATTATAAGTTTATGATAGAAGGTCTCATTCAAGTACAAAAACTTCTAGAATTATTAGGGATCAATTTTTTATTGAAACTTGATTCACCAGATCAAGCTATTCTTAGATATCTTAAAGACTCAAGTTTTTTAGTTATGGATGAAGGTTATTTAAACCATCAAAGAAAATGGAGAAAAAATGCTATCGATTATATCTTGAATCATCATTTAGATGTAGGTATTGATATCGTTGAAACAGATGTCATTGTTCCTGTTAAGTTCATATCAGATAAAGCAGAATATGGTGCATATACATTACGTCCTAAAATAACTAAAGTGTTTCGTGATTTTAGAGATTTTAAAAAGCTACCTGTAGTGATGAATCAAACAAAGTTAAATCTATTATCTGATGATGATTTAAGTGATATCAATTGTTTACTCGATCAACTTCCAATTGATAAGAAAATAACATCTTCAAAAATCTATCATGGAGGATATTTGGAAGCAAGCAAATTATTTTCTCTCTTTATCGAAGATAAGAGCAACTTATATACAGATAGTAACGACCCATCGAAAGATCTGACCTCTAAGATGTCAATGTATTTACACTTTGGACAAATATCAAGTCTTGAGTTACTTGAAAGATTGTTTTTAGCACAATCACAAGGACAAATCAAAGGAGAATCATTTGATCAATATTTAGAACAACTCATGGTTAGAAGAGAACTTGCGTTTAACTATGTGACATATCAAAAAGGATATGATGTTTTTGAAACAATGACTGAAAACTGGGCATATCAAACCATGAACGCTCATCAAAATGATTACAAACCTTATATCTATAACATTGATGATCTGATTTCTTTTAAGACACATGATCCATATTTTAATGCAGCAATGATAGAAATGGTTCAAACAGGGTATATGCATAATTACATGCGTATGTACTGGGCTAAAAAAATCATTGAATGGAGTCCTAGTTTTAAAGTAGCATTTCAAACGATAGAAAAGCTTAATAATACGTATTTCATTGATGGTAGAGATCCAAACTCATATGCAGGTATTGCTTGGTGTTTTGGGAAGCATGACCGAGCATGGACAGAAAGAAGTATATTTGGAAAATTAAGATACATGAACGATAAAGGATTAGAAAGAAAATTTGATATGAAAAAATATATCAGTCGCATCAATCAATATCTATAACATGTAAACATAAAACTAATTTTATGTTCAAATCTTGTCATATTTATCATTTCGTTGTATGATAAGGTTAAAGAGCAAAACAATTAATATAAACGCAACCAGATGAAGACTCTGTTTGCGTTTTTTAACTTCATCGGCTCAAATTAGGAGGATAATGTATGCGAAAATTTGTATTGATTTTGGCTTTTTTGTTCCTTTTAGTTGGTATTGTTTCATGTACTGGAACTCAGAAGATTAAAGTATCTTTTGAAGAAAATGGTGGAGCAGAAGTTGAAGATCTTGAATTTAGTATAAACTCAACAAGTGTCAACTTACCAACACCAACACGTGAAGGCTTTACCTTTGATGGCTGGTTCTTAGATGCTAATCTATCAGAACCATTTACAATTGCAGCACTGCTGACACAGACCGGCGGTATTACACTCTATGCAAAATGGACTGAAAATGTAACAACATATACCATCACATTTGAGTCCAATGGAGGTTCAGCTGTATCAGCAATTACTCAAGCGGCAGGTACAACAGTTCTACAACCCGAAGCACCAACAAAATCAGGGTTTACTTTTGTTGGTTGGTTTAGTAATGAAGCTTTAACAATAGCTTACACATTTCAAACTATGCCAGAAGAAAACATCACACTTTATGCTAAATGGCAAGAAATTGTAACTAATCAAACGATAACGTTTATGGCTAATGGAGGAAGTAATGTAGCGCCAATCACACAACAAGTGGGTAGTTCTGTGGTTGCTCCAAATGCACCAACGAAAATAGGTCATACCTTTGTTGGTTGGTTTAGTGATTCTGGATTAACAGATGCTTACACATTTACAACCATGCCTTCAAATCCGTTGACTCTTTATGCCAAATGGACAATTAATAACTATACAATTAATTTTATTTCTAATGAAGGTAGTGCGGTTGAAACAATCGATCAAGCGTATAATTCAACAGTAACCGCTCCATTAAACCCTTCTAAAGTCGGTTATACCTTTATAGGTTGGTATAGTGATTCTGGATTAACAGAAGCTTATACGTTTACAACTATGCCAGCAGAAAACATCACGTTATATGCTAAATGGACCATTAATTCTTACACGATTAGTTTTAACTCGAATGATGGAGATCAAGTCACTGATATCACAAAAACATTTGGTTCATCAGTGACTACGCCATTAACTCCTTCTAAAGTAGGATATACATTT
>CAYJBI010000019.1:6681-16277 GCA_964368345.1 uncultured Mariniplasma sp.
ACTTTATGTTTTCACAACGATGCCAGCAGAAAACATCACGTTATATGCTAAATGGGATTTAGTCACTTACACCATCACATTTATGAATGCTGAAGGAATAGAGCCTATTGTATCAGCAGCAAATCTAGAAATAACATTACCAACACCAACAAAAGAAGGTTATGAATTCCACGGTTGGTTTACTGATGAATACGTGATTGAATCTTTCACTTTGACAACCATGCCAGAAGAAAACATCACACTTTATGCCAAATGGCTACCAGCTAAATATCTCATTCACTATGTCACTTATAGTGATACAGTGATTGATGATATGTGGGGTATTTATCAGTTTGAAATACCTACACCTAATGATTATCCTGTAAAAGTTGGTTATCAATTTATTGGATGGTATTTTGACGAAGAACTTACATTGATGTTAGATAATCAAACGATGCCGGCACATGAGGTTACACTTTATGCTAAATGGATTGAAGTTAATAGCCTTTGGTCAATTGAAGACATCATAGCATACGAACCTTATCAAGTTAAAGTACAAGCTACGATTGTATATCGTCATATGGAACCTCATTTAGGTTTTTATGTTGCTGATGAAACAGGCGTTATCTTTGTAGAAGGAACGACTTCATATACAGTCGGACAAGTCATTGAGTTTAACGCAGACTTTAACTTCCATGAATATGTTCCTCAACTTTCATCACCAACGAATATCGTTTTATTAACTGAAGAAGTTCCACAAACATTAACACATATTGAAACACCGATGATTAATCTTGTTTCTATGAATCCTGAAGATTCATCTGTGATGGGAAAACCAGTCATTATTTCGGGTATACTCACACAAGAAGGACCACACTACTTTTTGAATGAACCAGGAAGTGGTGAAAGAGTTGCGATTAATTATCAGTCTGTTCATCCAACCTCAAACCCATTTGCTGGATTTACTGGACAAATGATGAGCATACACGCTATTGTTTTCGGATTTGATCCTATGATGGAAATATGGCATGTTGTTTATGATCCAATTGAACCAACAGAAATTATTCAGAAAACAGACCAAGAAAAGGTTGATGAACTACTTGATTTTGCAAGTTTGATGCTAGATCAACAGGTATTTACGTGTCATTCACAATTAGATTTACCAACATCTGAAACACTTTATGGAGCATCTTTAATATTTACAACAAGCGGAGATAATGCAAGTTATTTCAATGTGACAACGGGTACGTTTGAAGAAACAACGACTGAACGCGTTATCACGTTAAGACTCACAGTAACAATTAATGATAAGACAGGTTTTGTTGATTTATCGTTAATTTTAAAACCGATTGAAGTTATCACAATTACTGAATTTTTATCACTTGATAATGAATCGTATGGAGTCGTTGAAGGTATTGTCGTTTTATCGATTGATTCCATGGGATTAATGATCATTGCTGATGAAACGGGTGCTATTCTACCTATCTCATCGTATTATTTAGCCGCTTTAGGTACGCGCATTCAAGTTCAAGGTTATCATGTAGAGATGATGGGTCTACCCATTATGCAAGGCACCGATAATGCGATTATTAGTGAACTTGAAACAGGTATAGCTAATCCGTTAGAAGCGATAAGTATTACACCAGAACAATTTATGACAATGGATCCAATGTTATCTATTTATTGGGGTAAATACTTTGAAATGACAGGTATGCTAACATGGAACTCAAATAAACATGTATTCTTCCTAGGAGAAAATGAAACGATAGTTCCAGTGGTTGTACTCGATTTTGATGACTACGAAAAATTAATGATGTTTGATGGATTAGAAGTCGGAATTAAAGGATACATTCTTCCTAACTTTGATGAAGGTGAACCGGTATTAATGTTTATTTATACTGGAGGAGAAGATGATATCGTACTTAATTATACAGATCAAGAACTTTTAGACGTATTTGGAGCTAAACTCAAGGAGTATGTAGAAAGTCAAGTCTATATGCCTGGTGATGTTCTCTTTCTTCCAGCAGATCATCCTTTATTTAGTATCACCGTTAGTTATGAAGTTGATCCGTTAGATGCATCTTTAGTATCAACCGAATGGGTGATTGATTCCTCAATTACTGCTGAAGAATGGATTAGAGTATCTGCAAAATTATCTTTAAATAATGATGAAAAAGTAGTCAGTATCGATATTCACGTTGTTCCAATTGTTGTAATGGATATTGCTGATTTCATTCAAGTGACAGATAGTGATAATCACTATATTAAAGGTGTCATTATGTTTATTCATCATGAAGAATTAATGATGATTGTTGCAGATGATACAGGTATTATTATGGTCAACATGGATGGTAGTACAGTTAATGAAGGTGATTTAGTATTACTTTATGGCGAAAAGATGGTGGTTGAAGGTAATATCATTCTAGCCAATCATTTGGATGATATTCTAGTGAGTGTCATAAGTAAAGGGCAGCCCATTCCTTTAATTCCAGATGTTTATACCGTTGATGAGTTAATGGATAGCATATCAAGTGAACCATTTAGTGATTTAACGTATGTTCAAATTCTAGGAACACTTGTAAAACAAGGCACTGATGCCATCTACTATATTACAGATAACACGGGAACAAATCTATTTGTATTAACCATGGAATTTGAAGATTTAAGTGTTTTTGATTCATATGTAGGTCTTGAAGTTCGATTGACAGGCATCTTGATGTATGTTAATGAAATTGATCAACCAGTGCTTGTTTTCTTAAACAGTGGGCAAGATATTGGTCCAATGTTTGATGATATTCAACTTGCTGATTATCTAAAACATCAACTTGAAACGATGTTTGTAAATGAGGTTTATCGTCCAGGGGCATACATTGAATTACCAACATCCTATGGTTCTTATGATATTGATATAACATATCAAGTACTTGAGCCCAATCAATCTTTATATAATCTTTCTACAGGATATGTTTTAGATACACTTACAGTTCCTGCAACAATTTTGTTAACTGCAACAATACAAGTAGGTAATGAAATGAGAACAGCAGAGTTTTCATTTGTTGTTGAACCTATTGAATTATCAAGTATTTCTGAATTCTTAGCAGGTGCTGAAAATGAAATGTTTTCTGTTAAAGGTATTGTTGTATTAGAACCATTCGAGGATTCACCACTTATACTTGCTGATGAAACAGGGTACATGTTCATTGCTTGTCCTCTTGATGTCAAAGTAGGTGATGAAATTATCGTAACAGGTATTGTTACGCTTCAAATGGGAATTAAACTCATGTGGGATTATGAAACAACTGTTCTTGAAGATGTTCTTTCACATGGTAATGATTCACCTTTATTACCAACACCATTAACGATTACACAGATGAATAATCTGGACATGAGTGATCCAAGTACATGGGGACTTTATATTGAAACAACAGGAGTTGTTAGTTATGAAGAGTATTCATTCTTCCCATTAGTGTGTCTTGAATCAGATATGGGTCAGTTTGTTGCCTATGTTCCAGTTTATCTTCTCAATAGTAGTTACTTGAACCAAGATGATCTCTTTATGTATGTTGGACTTAGAGTAAACGTTAAAGGTTTTATTTTACCAATGTTCGAAGATGAAGGTTCAAGTGGACTAGACCGTTTATTTATGATTGCATCATCGAATGATCTTGTCCTTGATTATGAAACTGATCAAGAAAAGATGGATGCACTGATTGCTATGGGAGAGACACATCTTGAAGGTACCTCTTTCCGTCCAGGAGATGAACTACATTTACCAGAAGAAATGATTGCTTTAAATGCAACTTTAGAATGGTCATTTATTGGTGATGTCAGTTTGGTTTATGATCAAATCAATATGATTTTCCTTGATGTTACTGAGCCGACTGTGATTCAAGTAGAAGTGATTATCACGATTGGATTACTTGAACAAACAGTTATTTATGATATAACCGTCGCACCATATCCAACAATTATGATTGAAGATTTTTATGGATTACAAGCTGGTGAGTTTGGAAAACTTGAAGTTATCGTTGCAAGAGAACTTGACTATAATAGTTATGTTTTACAAGAACCAATGAGCATGCTTTATCTTCATGCAATCGATTATGAGAATTTAATCGTAGGAGATCGTATTGTTATATTTGGACAAAAGAGTGAAACGGATGGATTTATAAGCATTAGTGGTTGGGATGATCGTGCATATGTTGAAGTTATAAGTTCAGGGGTACCAGATCCATGGATTGTTTATCAAGGATTATTAGATGATTTAGCAACTAGAAACACAAATGTAATGAATTTAATGTATTACAACGAAGTTAAAGGTCATCTTTATTACAATTCTTTCTCTAATGACTTCTATGTAACAGACGGTGTTCATACGATAGGGCTATTCGTAGAAAATGAAACGGTTTATTATCTACTCGATGAATATGTTGGTCAAAATGTTAAGATACGTTTCTTAACTTATGAATATTGGTGGACATATGAAGGCCAAATGTGGACCGGATACGTTCTTGATGAGCCAAATAACGTTGAAAACGTTGTGTTTACTGATGAAGAGACTACGCAATTTATGCAATTTTATATTGAAGAAGTTTTAAGTTTAAAGTATAAAGATGGGCTCTCTTACTTACTACCTACTACAAATCCATATTTTGGTGGTACTTATCAATATGTCGTTGATGAACTTGATGGGTTATTAGCAAGCATTTCAGGTCATGAAATCTCATTTACTGAAAACGAAAATGAATATTCAGTTTTAGTTCATGTAGAAATCTCTTATGGCACCATGAGTATTAATTATTCGTATGAAGTTGTTTGTTATCCATATGAGGCAGAAACACCATCCTTTATTCCTGGAAGTGCAGGTGAATTACCAACTATCAGTGGGCAGATGCCAGAAAATACATTTGCTGGACTTTATGTGTATAAAGTTGAAAGATCAGCTAACACGGTAGGTGGTGATGAGATGGTCGCAGACCTACATTTGCCTGATCCTTATGAACTGAATGCTATGTATTATAAATTACAATACTATGATGATGCAAACGCTATTTGGATTGATTTTGAAGATGAATATGGGACTGTGATTAGTTACTATGATAACTTCAGTATTATGATGTTTGAATCCATGAATTTGAGAGTTGTTACAGATACTGGTTTAATATCAAATAGCATTCAAGTAGAATACACATCAGTAGACACCTATTTTTCCGGCTACATGCTCGAAATGTCGATGTGGGTTACTGGAATTATGACACCTTTTGTTGGAAGTGGTATTCTATTAGACAAAATATTTATTTTTGATTTATACACTCACGAACTCATCGAGAGTGGTTATCAAGTACAGTGGTATCGGGTAAATCCTTACACATTTGAAGAAACAGCAATCATAGGTGCAACCCATCATTTATATGAAACTACTATCGATGATGTAGGGTATTATTTGATGGTTGAAGTGAAAGGTGATGAAACAACAGTTGGTGGTTTGATGCGTATATTCGCACCAGAAGAAGATCCAGAAACAACACGTATCTTCAATGAAGGTGTGATGACTAACCTCACAAATCAAGGGTTTGATATGGCCTTCAATTATGTTGTATCCATCCAAGAAATTTATGATTTCATGCAAATCTATGATTCATATGGAAATATGATTACAATCGATCAAGTGATCGAAACATCAACTCCTAATGTTTTTCATATTTCAGCTGATTTATTCGATGTCAATGAGTTTTATGTGAATTTTTACAATAGTGTCATGATCTCAGGAACCCTTTATGAAGAACATATCATGCAATCCTTTAATGGTGATGTCTTTGAATGGGGTCAAACACTTCTATAAAAACATTGTAATTATGAAATGATTTTAATTAGTTAGAGCTTGTTTCTAGATGTTGGAGACAAGCTCTTTCTTTTTATTTCTTACATCTTTATTAGTTTTTATTTATTTACTATTTTTTGTGATATGATTTTAATTAATCAGCAAAAGAGGTGTCATCATGTTCTTAGAAATACAAACGTTTTGTTTTTCAAGTATTATATTGGTTGTCTTGTATCTAAGTATAAAACAACAATCAAGAGCTGTTCAACAAAAGAATCGTTATTTTTTAATGCTTCTTTTATTAAATATCAATGTGATGGGTTTAAAAATACTGATGGCTCTTTTTTCAGGATATACAAGTGGAATCGAAGAAGCCGTATTACATATATCAACAGCATTTTATTATATGAATACGATTATCATTGTCTTTTATTGGTTACTTTATTTAAGAGATCATGTTAAAGGTGAAAATGCATCAAAAAAACCATTAATGCTAATTTTTATACCATTTATGGTTATTTCATTTATTTCTATCATCTTATCGTTCTTTGGTGTTCCTATCATGTATACAATGACGCCATATGGTGGATTTGAGAGACACTTTATGTATGCTCCAATTGTTTTAAGTCAATATGTTGTAATGATTGCATCATCACTATTTGTTGTTTGGAATCGTAAAGAGTTGACACAGTTTGAAGCATTAACTTTAATTGCTTATCAATTACCTCCTGCAATTGGAATTATCTTTAACGAATTATTACCGAATGTGGATTTGTTGTGGCCATCCATGACCATATCGTTATTAATTGTTTATACGAATATTCAATCAAGAATGAACAATACAGATCCGCTGACAGGTGTTTTTAATCGAAGAGAATATGAAAAGCAAATTCGTTATTTTTCTTCACCTAAAGCACACAAGAAGAAAGTTTGTGCAATGATGATTGATATTGATGATTTCAAACAAATTAATGACTTAAATAGTCATCAAGTGGGCGACATGATATTAATCGAGGTTAGTCAAATACTTCAAAGAAGTGTTAGGAAAAATGATTTTATTGCACGTATTGGTGGTGATGAGTTTTGTGTCATTATCGAAAATGATCAAGTGACAGTTTTACATGAAGTAATTAACCGTATTAACCAGAATATTGAACAATACAATCGAGATCGTGATGGTATTCCACAAATTCATGTATCGATTGGTTATGGAATTTACGATATAAATTGCCATGGTTCATTTAAAGAATTTTTTAATCGATTAGATAAACAAATGTATCTTGATAAAAATATATCAAAACAAGCAAAATAACAAAAAACAGAGAGAAATCCTCTGTTTTTTTGTTATTTAAACGCTTATTTATAAAGTCTTATAACATTCATTGACTACTCGTGAAAAACACATATAATGAAGGTGAAAATAACGATTAGGAGTATTGTAGATGAAATTTAAAATAGTCAACAAAAAAGGCGATAAAATCAAGCTATCTTTATTAAAAAAAGGAATGAAAGCTAAAGTTGTTTCTTTAAATACAATGGACAAGCAATTGAGAAGACGTCTTTTAGATATGGGGATTACGGAAGGAGTTCAACTTAAAGTTAAAAAAATAGCACCTCTTGGAGATCCGATTGATATTGAACTTAGAGGGTATGAACTATGCTTAAGAAAACGTGATCTTGATATGATAGAAGTTGAGGTTATCTCATGAGAATAGCGCTTATAGGAAATCAGAACTCTGGTAAAACAACGCTTTTTAATTTATTAACTGGAACTAATCAAAAAGTGGGTAATTGGCCGGGGGTTACTATTGAAAGAAAAATCGGAATTATTCGAGGAACTGATTATGAAATTGTGGATCTTCCAGGGGTCTATTCATTATCACCATATAGTGTTGAAGAAGGAATTTCAAGACGTTTCTTATTTGAAGAACATGTTGATTTAATGATCAATGTGATTGATGCAACGTCAATTGAAAGATCACTTTATTTAACAACCCAACTTTTAGAACTTAATATCCCCGTCATTGTGGCACTTAATATGATGGATATTGCTGATAAAAGAGGGATTAAGTTTGATTTAGAAACACTTGAAAAAAGACTCGATACAACGATATTACCAATTTCCGCACTAAAGAAAACGAACGTCTTTAATTTAATTCAAACCATTAAACAAGGTGATTATAGAAGAAATCTTTATCAACATATTTATGATCACTATTTAGAAGAAACTATTTCTTTTATAGAACCTCTCTTGAATGTCAAGCATTCCAGATTTCTCGCGGTTAAACTAATTGAGCGTGATGAATTATTTAAAAACTATCTGACAAAAGATATGGAAGATGTCATTAGCGACTTAGATAAGAAGTATCTTCGTGATATGGAACAAGTGATTGCAGATGAGCGTTATCGTTATATTGAAATGGTCAGAGATGAGGCAGTAGAAGCTAAAAAAGATAAACTAACTATCACTGATCGTTTGGATAATATTTTCTTAAATCGTTATTTAGCTATTCCTATTTTTATGATTATTATGTTTGGCGTTTATTATTTAGCGGCAGGTCCTTTTGGTGGATGGACAGTTGATATGGTAGGTATCGGGGTTGGTCATGTGAGTGATTTCATGACACAGTTCTTAGAAAATGTTGGAGCATCCGCGTGGGCGATATCGTTAGTTGTTGATGGTATGATTGCAGGTGTTGGAGCAATACTTAATTTTTTACCCCAGCTTATCATTTTATTCCTACTTATTTCACTACTAGAGACGACGGGATACATGTCACGTATCGCATTCTTTTTAGATCGTATCTTTCAAAAGGTTGGATTATCAGGGAAATCATTAATTCCTTTTATTGTGGGGTCTGGATGTAGTGTACCTGCGATTATGGCTGCACGTACGATTAATGATGAAACAGAAAAAAAGATGACGATCATGCTAACTCCATTTATACCGTGTAGTGCGAAATTACCGATTGTGACATTATTTGCTGGTTATTTTTTTTCTGATCGCTCTGGATTAGTATCAGCATCTCTTTATTTTTTAGCAATTGTTATTATTTTAGTTTCAGCGTATATCATGAAAAATGTATTATTTAAAGGAAAGACTTCAAGTTTTATCTTGGAACTTCCTGAATATAAAATGCCAAGTTTTAGATATGTTATATTTGATGTATCTTCTAAAGCATGGGCTTTCATTGTTCATGCAGGTTCAATCATTTTATTAGCATCTATTGTCATATGGGTTCTCATATCGTTTAACTGGAAAATGCAGTACGGTATTCCAGTTGATGAATCGATATTAGCTTGGTTAGGTTCACTTATTTCATGGATTTTTTATCCAATGCTAGGTGAAATGTCATGGGCCGCAAGTGTCTCTGCGATTCAAGGTTTAGTCGCCAAAGAACAAGTCGTTGCATCTTTAGCAATTATTGCTGGACAATCATCTGAAACAACAGATGGTGGACTCATATTTAATTCAGGTATATTTGGCTTCTTTACGGCATCTTCAGCATATGCATTTATGGTATTTAATCTATTTTCAGCACCATGTTTTGGCGCAATCGGTGCGATGCGTGAAGAACTTGGGACAACTAAACGTATGTGGAAAGCAGTTCTATTTCAAACTGGAATTGCATGGCTTTTAGGGACTCTTGTTTTTCAAATCGGACGTTTAATTGAGGTGATTTTATGAGTTTTGCAGATGGAGTGATTTTAGTTGTTGTAGCAGTTATTGTAGGACTTATTTTCTGGAGCTTAATTAAACATAAAGATGAAGACGTGTGTGCACGCTGTTCATATG
>CAYJBI010000020.1:0-1456 GCA_964368345.1 uncultured Mariniplasma sp.
TAACACGAGCGATCGATTTTTTACGACGACCAGTTCCTAAGTATTGAACTTTATCTTTTGCCATGACTTATTTTACCTCCAATTTTTCTGGTTGTTGTGCAATATGTTTGTGTTCAGGACCTGCATAAACAAAGAGTTTCTTTGCTATTTGATCTCCTAAACGTGTATGTGGTAACATACCTACGATTGCTTTTTCAACCATACGGGTTGGAAATTTAGCCATAACATCTTTTGCAGCTGTTTCCTTAAGACCACCGCTGTATCCAGAATGACTGTAATACATCTTTTGATCCCATTTTTTACCAGTTAATTCAATTTTTTCAGCATTTACTACGATAACGTAATCGCCACAGTCTACATGAGGAGTGTAGGTTGGTTTATGTTTACCGCGTAAAACACTTGCGACTTGAGTAGCTAAGCGACCCAAAGTCATTCCTTCTGCATCCACAACGTACCACTTATGTGTTACTGTTTGAGGATTTGCCATATATGTATTCATTTTCGATTTCTCCTTATATTCTTTTGGGGTATGAATTTAAGGGCTAAACAGTGGATAAAACTAATGTACCTATGTCATATTACTATAATAATGGTAAATTGTCAACTGTTTTTCACCTTTATTAAATGTATTTAACTGTATTATTTTTTGAACTTTTTTATCGACAAAAAGTCAATGTTTTTGTTATAATAAATATAAAATGATGGGGTATCTCATATGAAAGAAACGAAAAGCTTAAAGGTGATTTTAACATCTATTTTTATATTCGCTATGATCTATAATTTATTGATTCATTTTATGTTAGAGTCATTTCATTTTTATCACTTTGAAAATACATTTTTTACCATACGCTATATTTTAGAAACAAACCCTGAACAATTGATGTCAATTCCTCAGTTTCTAAATTGGCTACTGATTATTGCATTTGTCTTTTTTTCAGTCATGCTTATTTTGAGAATATATATTAACAAAAAAATGAATATAAGAAGCGAAAGTTAATTAAAACTTCCGCTTCTTTTCATTATATTTTGTAATGTTCATTTAGTTTTGATAAAGCCCATATATAATGTTCATTCATACAACCATCAAGTAATCCAATGATTGGATGATTGAGTGTTTGAAAAAAGGGTGTAAACATTTGATTATCTGAAAGTTTTTTAATTTCTTTCATCGATTGTTTATGTGTTTTCTCAAATAATTCAAGAGTATCCATAAGTGGATGTTTTTGTGCTTCATTCCAAATGTCTTCATTTAGTTCATCGAGTGTATCCCATGTGTACCCTTCTTTAGGTATGATAGGTTTCCCTCCCTCAGTAAGGACATTTAGCCATGAAAGCATCAAAAGATGCCATGCATGAAGATGATAGATAATATCACGCAAATTCTTATCTCTTTCTTGTGTTTTCCATTCTTTAACTCTTTCTTTTGCAGAAAGATTCTCAATGATTTTCATCATAC
>CAYJBI010000020.1:1466-15379 GCA_964368345.1 uncultured Mariniplasma sp.
GCCTCCATTGCGTGGGAGCGTTTTGCACCGCTCTCTTTTGTCTTATGTTTTTTCATACATATTCTCCTATTTTAGATTTAAGTTTTTTTCTTCGATCTCTAAAAGTAGATTAGATATGATAGGTTTTATTGTTTTTGCAATCAATTGATGTCCTAATGCTGTTGGATGTACACCGTCATATAATAAGTTTTCTGCACCATATATCTTTTCCCAAGATTTCATGTGATCCTCCATTTTAATCAGAGGCAAATTAAAATCTAGTGCTATCTTTCTTATGATATCAATTAATTGGTTGAGAAAAGGTTTCCAGTTTTCTTCAAATGCTCCAATCGTAAAACTAAAGGGTTCTATTAATACAATTTTAGTTTCTTGAGACTTTATCAAGGTTTCATGAATTAAATAACGATAGTTTTTGTCAAATGTGTCTGTATCCATTGGTTTACCAAAATGATAGAAATGCCACACATCATTAACACCACATAATAAAGATAAGATATCCGGTTGATGTTTGATAACATCATCGTCCCAGCGTTTCATAAGTTCTACACTACGATCTCCACTAATTCCACGATTAATGACATTAGTTTGAGGGAAATAACTTTTTATGATATTGACATACCCATCTCCTAGGCTCGTTATATCGTTTCTATCTCTTCCCCAATCGGTGATTGAATCACCTTGAAATAGAATCACAGGTTTCACATATTCTTTAGGCAGTTTAGGATAAATCCAATATTCGATGATATCAAGTTTATTACCAGATAATCCAGTGACTGGATATGTTTTTTTATAAATACCACCCCATGATTCAGGGATATTTCTTGAGGCTCTATTTCTTCTATCAACAGGATATACAAAATAGTCATGAATAACATTTTTCTGTGCATAACGAATAACTTCACTCATACCTTCAATACCTAATTTTTTACCAAATAAACCTTCTTGAATCCATAAACCTAATTCAGGTGTTCTCGTATCCATATGATGTAATCCAAAACATCCAACAAATGTGTCATCGTATTTAAGTCTAGCAACCCAAACTATTTCTTTTCCTTGTTTTCTAAGATTGATTGAGCCTTGAATAAAAGATAAGGTGTCATCGATCGTTTTAGCTGGAGCAGGATACATATATTTTGTTACATTCGGTGTAAAAAAATGAAAAATAGCTTCTGCATCACAGATGTCGATTGGTTTTAATACTAAATGCTCAGTTTCTAAAAAAATCATAGTCTCTACCCCTCAAGATATACAGTTTTCGAATCCATATCAACAATGACTTTCTCATGACGACTTGTAGGAATATTTTTGCCGATATAGTCTGCCCTTATAGGTAATTCACGATGGCCTCTATCAATTAATATGGCTAACTGAATTTGATTAGGTCTTCCATGATCAGATAGTGCATCCATTGCAGCTCTGACACTTCTTCCAGTATATAAAACATCATCTACTAAAACAACATGTTTATCATGTACATCGACACCCTGAAAACTAGGATTAATTTTCTCTTGAATATCATCACGATATGCATGAATATCTATGGCAAAAAGTGGAACATCAACATCAGCAAATCTTTTCATATTTTCTTTTAGCATTTCTGCAATTGGATATCCTTTTTTTAAGATGCCAACAAAAACAAGCTCTTTAAGATCTTGGTTTCTTTCAATTATCTCATGTGTCATACGTTTAATTGTTCTAGATAGCTGTTCAGCGTTCATAATTTCCTTCATGTTATCACCATCTTTATCATATCATTTTTTTATCATTTTAGGGGTTGTAATTCGAAAAATCCATGATATACTTTAAACAGTAAAGGTCCTTTAAGCTATGCCCGTGAGCATAACAAGGTATCATCATCACTATACCTATGCTTGAAGGACACCGAAGGGTGTCTTTTTTGCTAGAGGCCTTACGAAAATTTAATCTAAGGAGAACATGTCATGAATGAGAATGGAATGATTGTTGGGATTCAAGAAAGACCAAAATCAATTGGTAAGTGGATTGTATTAAGCTTGCAGCATGTATTTGCGATGTTCGGAGCAACTGTACTAGTTCCTTTGTTAACTGGTTTGGATGTTGGTGTTGCATTAGTAGCGAGTGGTATCGGTACATTGATTTATATTTTATGTACAAAAGCAAAGGTTCCTGTATATTTAGGTAGCAGTTTCGCATACATTCCTCCAATTACAGCTGCAGTAGCAAGCGCAGGAGGAGCTGCATCAGCTTATTTTGGATTAATGACTGTCGGTCTAATTTATATTATCATTGCTGTCATTATTCGTTTTGTAGGCAGTGGATGGTTAAAAAAACTATTACCTCCTGTAGTCATTGGACCTATGATTATCATTATCGGTATGACCTTAGCTCCAGTAGCTGTTTCTTCTTCAGGTTTTGATGGTTCCCAAGGTTGGGAAGTTCCTTTAGTTGCCGCTATCACATTTCTTTCTGTTGTGATCCTTTCAACAAAAGCAAAAGGCTTCTTACGTATTGTACCTTTCTTAGTATCCATCTTTATTGGATATATCGCTTCAATCATCGTAGGACTTGTTGATTTAAACGTTGTTTTTGCAAATGTTAAGTTCTTCCAACTTCCAGATTTTAGTTTTGTTGGTACATACGCATTTGATTTATCGAATGTATTGATGTTTGCACCTCTTGCTTTTGTGACAATCGCAGAACATATTGGTGACCACGTTGTATTAGGTGAAATCGTTGGAAAAGACTTTATTTCAGATCCTGGTTTAGATAAAACACTTTTAGGTGATGGTATTGCAACATTTGTTGCAGGAGCCATTGGTGGACCTGCAAATACAACATATGGTGAAAATACTGGTGTGGTTGCGATTACTAGAGTAGGTTCAGTTTGGGTCACTGGACTTGCAGCATGCTTCGCGATTCTTCTTGGATTCTTTGGATATATTCAAGCATTTATCAATAGCATTCCTTGGGCAGTTATCGGCGGTATGACCATCGTACTTTATGGTTTAATCGCAGCAAATGGTGTAAAAATACTCATTAAAGATCGTACAGATTTAGGAAATATGAAGAATCTAATCATTGTTTCAACGATGTTAGTGATTGGGTTAGGTGGCGCATCATTAAACTTAACTTCCTTCGTGAACTTAAGTGGTATGAGTTTTGCAGCAATCGTAGGTATCTTGTTGAACGTTGTCATTACGTTACTCGAAAAAGTAGGACCTAAAAAAGAATAGATATCAACAAAAGGGAACTCCTCACATTTGAAGAGTTCCCTTTTTTATTCTTTTTCGATTGCTTCGATTCTATCTTTCATTGGTGGGTGTGAATAGTAAAGCAGAACTGCAAGAGGATGAGGATTAAGATTGACTAAATCTTCTCTTGAAAGAACTTTAAGCGCTGATATCATTGCTTTTCCACTCATTTTCGATTTAGAAAAAGCATCTGCTTTATATTCTGCTTTCCTTGAAAGTGCATTTTGTGGAATACCAATCAGAATACTTATTGGTTCAAATAAAATAGCAAATAAAATCACAGCAAACCCAAAATGAATTCCACTAAAACCAAATGATGTTGCTAAACTCTCGCTTTGTAAAATGAAACCAATACCTATTGTATAGAGAAAAACGACACATACTTGCTGAACAATCATTTTCCAAGTATCTTTATGTACAGCATGTCCTAACTCATGAGCTAAAACTGCTAAGATTTCATCATCAGACATTTTTTCAAGAAGTGTATCATACAATACAACTTCTCTAGATTTACCTATCCCTGTAAAGAAAGCATTTAATTTAGTCGTTCTTCTAGATGCATCCATTGAATAAAGTGCTTTAATGTTAAAGCCACAAGATAATGATAACTCTTCAATACGGTAACGTAAAGTACCTTCAGGGAGTGGTTTTAGCGTATTAAATATTCTTAAGAATAGTTTATTTAGGAAAAGAGAAACAAAAAGCATCGTAAATACAATCGCTCCCCATGTCATAAAGACAAATACCCATAAGTTGTCTATGAAATAAACATATAATTGATAAATACCTGAAATAACTAAACCACCTAATATCACCATCATAAGAAAACCAATCACGATATCTTTAATAAATGTTTTTATCGTTGTTTTATTAAAACCGTAGCGTTCTTCAATCGTAAAAATTCCATAATATTTAAACGGTATCCCTAAAATCATTTCAAATGTTTCGTAAATACCCAAAAAATAGAGTGTTGAAAGTAGTTTATTATCTGTCAAACTCAATGTTAATTGCTCAAGATAAGAAAAAACTCCAAAGAGTAAAAATGAAACAAGCACGATAAGATCAAATCCTTTTTTAATCATACTAAAACGATGGTTTTCCATCGAATAGGCTAACCACTTTTGATATCTTTCTTCGTCATAAATGTCTTTTAATTGATTTGGTGTAGGTTTTACGCGATACTTATGATTAAGAATACTGACAAACATTTCAAATACATAAACAATAAAAACAACCCCAATAACTAGCCACTTCATGATTGTTCCCCATTTCAATGATATTCTTTAAATACATTTTACATCAAAAAAACACCATTTAAACAAATCATGGTGTTTTAATATTATTAACGATCAGATGGTTTTCTATAAAACTTAGATTTTTGACGATCATTTTTCTTTTTTGGATCATTTGCAAAGTACGATGCATTCCATTTGTCATCTTTCTTAGAACGATCATTCTTTTTGCTTGTTTGACCTTGGTATCCTTGAAAACTTTTTTTTGTAGGTTGTTGAATAGATGTCTTAGGTTTATGTTGAGTACTTTGTTTTGATTTAGCTTCCATTAATGATTCATTGAAGAACAAATGGTTCTTAACAGCAGGAATTTCTTGTTTAATGTGCTTTTCTATCGCCTTAAGTAGGTTTATTTCTTCAGGATGACAAAATGATAATGCTTCTCCAGATAATCCTGCTCTACCCGTTCTACCAATACGATGAATATAAGTCTCTGGTGTTTCTGGAAGATCATAATTGATTACATGTGATAATTCATCAATATCAATACCGCGTGCTGCAATATCTGTAGCAACCAGTACTCTTAGTTTTTTATTCTTAAACTCTAATAATGCTCTTTGGCGATTGTTTTGCGATTTATTTCCATGAATTGCATCCGCTTTTACTCCAAATGATAATAACTCTTTAACTAGTTTATTTGCTCCATGTTTTGTACGTGTAAAAACTAAAATTGAAGTTAGTTTAGGATTAACAAGTAAGTCAATGAGTAAATTCGTTTTATCCTTTTTAGCAACATAATAAAGTGATTGTTTAATCTTCTCTAACGTTGTTTCTACTGGTGTTACAGCAATTCTTACAGGAGTTATTAATAAACTGTTAGCGAGACTTAATATATCGTTAGGAACTGTTGCAGAAAATAATGCTGTTTGTCTATGAGTTGGAACTTCACTAACAATCTTTTTTACATCTTTAATAAACCCCATATCAAGCATGCGATCAGCTTCATCTAAAACTAAGAATTCAACATCTTTTAATGAGATCAATTGTTGATTCATTAAATCCATGAGTCTTCCTGGTGTAGCTATTAAAATATCAACACCTTTTCTAAGAGCTATTTCTTGGTTTCTCTGAGAAACACCCCCATAAATAACTTCTGTTTTAGCACCTACATATCTACCATAAGTACGAAACGAATCTTTTATCTGCTCAGCAAGTTCTCTTGTGGGTGCTAATATAAGTGCTTTTATCTTAGGTTTAGTCGTGCGATCGAGTTTTCCGTGTAAATGCTGTAAAATTGGAACAGCAAATGCTAATGTTTTTCCTGTACCCGTTTGAGCACTTCCTAAAAGATCTTTTCCTTCACATAAAATAGGAATTGCTTGTTCTTGTATAGGTGAAGGAATTTCATATCCTTCTAATTCGATTGCCTTTAAAATAGGTTCAATAATGTTTAATTCTTTAAATGTCATGTACATTCTCCTTTTGTTAATCAAATGAATTTTTCCATAGAAAAAAGCGCTATGGTTCTGAGCCAAATAACGCTTATTTACTCGTTAAAATTCATGTTCACACATCATTTAAAGGGGAGTTGCGATAGATAACTAAGAACTTCTTGCATTTGATATTAACAAGAAGCATTCCAATCATACCACAGTTATAAAGATTATACAAATAAAGAAAAGAAAAAGGGCTTCAAAAAGAAACCCTTTTTTGTCATTTTAAATATTATCCGCCGTATAAGTTAACAAATAGCATGTAAGCAACGAATAATGCTGTTGCAACATAAAGCAATGGACTAACTTCTTTAGCTTTCTTACTTGAAACCATAACGATGACATATGTTAAGAATCCGAAACCAATACCATCAGAAATAGAATATGAAAGAATCATGATCATAATTGTCATAAATGCAGAAATAGAAATTTGCCATTTATCCCATTCAATCTTACCAATAGAGATTGCCATCATTGTACCAACAATAACCATCGCAGCTGCAGTAACGCTTGATGTGACAAGTGTTAAGAGTGGTGATAAGAAAATAGAGAGGATGAAGAGTAAACCTGTAAATACTGAAGCTAAACCTGTACGAGCACCAGCACCAACACCACTTAATGATTCAATATATGATGTCACTGTTGAAGTACCTAAAACTGACCCAACGATCGTTGCTGAAGCATCAACGACATTTGCTTTTTGAATGTCTTCTTCTTTAACGCCTTCCATTTGACCAGTAACAGCCATTAATGTGCCAGAAGTATCAAAGAAATCAACAAATAAGAAGGCAAACACAGCAAACCAACCTGCAGGAGTTGATAACAAACCACCAAGACCTTTAAATGCTGCACCAAATGTTGGTTCTAATGAAGGAACTGCACCGAAAAACTTTGTAAATACTGGCATATTAGCTACTCCAAAACCTTCACCTAGAATAACACCAACGACTGCAGTAATGACAAGACCAAAGAAAATGGCAGCTTTAACCTTGAAAGCAAGTAAAACCATGGTTAAGAAAATACCGAATAAAGCAAGCAATGCAATTGGATTAGTTAAATCACCAACAGAAGTAATTGTTCCACCCGTATTAACAATAATTCCAACATTCGCTAAACCGATATAAGCAATAAAGAATCCAATACCAGCACCAATCGCATACTTAAGCGATTGTGGAATTGCATTGACGATCTTTTGTCTTAAACCTGTTAATGTAACAATTAAATAAAGAACACCAGAAACTAAGACTGCTGCAAGTGCTTCTTCCCATGAGTAACCCATATTCACAACAATGGTGAATGAGAAGAAAGCATTAAGACCCATACCAGGAGCTAAGGCAATTGGTAAACGAGCAAATAAGCCCATAGCTATTGTAGCTAAACCAGCAGCTAATGCAGTTGCTAGGAAGACAGAATTAATGTCTAATGTAGCAAGTGCAGGATGTCCATATCCCCCCATAAGTGATGGGTTAGCAAACAAAATGTACGCCATGGTAAGGAAGGTTGTTAAACCACCTAAGAGTTCTTTACCAATCGTTGTACCTCGTTCTTCAATACGGAAAAACTTTTTGATAAACTCCATTTCAATTCTCCTTTTTTATGTTTTTGTATTCATATGTATGTGAAAAATAAAAAAGAAAAAACCACATAATGGTTGTGGCTCTACATATGAAAACATGAAAAAGGTGTTTTCATATCGTAGTCGCGAATTTCACGGAATCGCGGTAGAAACTTGACCTCCACATCAGGTCGATTATACGATACATTGAATACGAGATTATTATAACAAGCAATCATTAACCTGTAAAGGTGTATTTGAATAAAAGCACATGTAAGCGTTTACTCTAACAGAGTTATCTGCTAGTTTCATAATTTATATGACAGCCTTTTCAAATTCATGTAAACAAATGATTTTTTTTCTTATGTTATTATACGATTAATCTACGTTTTCTAATGATGACAAATAACACCGCACCAATACCAAGAGCTAATACTCCTCCTGATATACCGAGTATAAGTCCAAGTGATGATGGTTCTTCATTAACGATTTCTTCAACATCTTCAGCTAAAACTTGAATTTTAATTAAATCAGAAACTAAGGCTATTTTTGTTCCATCAGGTAGTTCAGCATCATATGTTATATACATATAAACGGTTCCTCCATGATCTATTGATACAAGTTGTCCTTGTGAATCTAAAACAACACCTGTACCACCGTCATCAACGATCACATATTCAGGAATATCAGTAGAAACAACTTTATTTTGAGCAATTAACTCTGCTTCAATCTTAACAGTCAATCGATTTTCCCATGAAACTTGAGATAAGTAGTCTTTCACATTTATCTTGTTAATCGTTTCTTCAAAATAAGCTATCTTATTGGATGTGATACCATTAACACCTATCTTATAATATGTGTTGAGATCAAAATAATCATCGATCGTCCATGGCCATACAGTGATACCACGATGGATGACTTGTTTCATAAAATCTTCATTTAAAGAACTATAGTTTGTATTAAGTGTTGCTTTAATTGGAACAACAGTCGTCATTGTGTTTGCTATTGAGGTTGGAATAGAATTGGTGTTTATAAATGATTGGGTTAATAAACCACTTGGAATATCTGGATATACGTTTCTCATATCGATAATATTTTGTGTTCCGAATGTGATGATAACTGATTGATCATACATATCATAGTCTTCGATAAGTTCATAAACAAGCTCGATAAGCTTAGAATCATTAGGTTTAATCTCAATAAATAATACAGCCCCAGTTCCTTTTAGTGCTTGGAAAAACTCGATTAAAGTTGGAATTTTTAAATTTTCTCTTCCCCCAATAGGATCATAAAGATTAACTTCTTTAAGCTCAGCTAAAGTCGATGTTTTGATTGTTAATGATTGAGAATTAACTGCAGTTCTTCCAGTTGTTTCATCATGCATAACAACAACTTCATCATCTTCGGTACGATGTACATCTAATTCAATGATATCTGCACCTTTAGCTAGTGCAGCTAGAGCAGCTTCAATGGTATTTTCGGGTGCCGATGACTGTGCACCTAAGTATAAACCACGATGAGCAATCATGAAAGTTCTTCTTATTTCTGTATTTTCTGGAAGTTTTGAGTACTTTGCGAATAAACTCAAATATTCCTGAGTGATAATCCCTTGTGCACCTGACAAGATCGCTTTATATTGGCTTATTTGTTCATCGGTTGTTTGGACCCAAACAGTCATAAGACGCTTCTGTAAGTATTCCACTTGGTCTTTAGATACTAAATGCACTGGTAAAACAGCAGCGACTGCTTCTGCATGATTAGTTTGACGTCTAATATCGAGTAAATCATCTTCTGAAAGTTGATTCTTATCATTAAAATCAAACATAAGGACACCACGAATAAGTTGATGTTTATCTCTTGCTGCAAGAATGACTTCTTCATTTTTTGAAAAGATGAACGAATCAAAAATAGCATACGTATTCAGTCTTTCACCAAGTGCAGTTGCTGTATTGATATCATCTACATAAAAACCAGGAATCAGTAAACCATCTATTTCAATCAGTGTATTATAAAGTGACTTATAGAAGACGCCATCTTCATCAATGACCTCCAAATTTGAATTTAATCTAAAAATCACTGTAGCAGGTCTTGCTTGAGATGTTAGTTGTTCCATTTGAGAACTATCGTTAAACCAAACAATCGTTGTAGCAGGAGCAATGATAGCTTCTGATGGATGATAAATACTAGGTATTTGTTTAAATTGATATCTTTCGATTTCTACATGGGTTTCAGGTAGTGTCACTTTTACATTATCATAGTAAACCGTAACATTATCTGCTTGAACTCCAATACGACCATATTTATAATCAAATGCAGATTCATAAGTCATCATTAAAGAATCATTTAAATATTGTTTAACTGTTGAATCTTTAATATCTACTTTCATTTGATATGTTTTTGATATACTTAGTGCTTCTGTAAAAGAAGCAGTTTGAGCTACATTCCATACACCACTTGTACGCTTTGCAAATTCAACACCATTTGCTGCATTAGCCCCTTGTCTAACAGCCATCTGATAGTAATTTTCTGTTTGATAGCGATACATAATGGATGTCCATCGTCCTGCATTAGCAGCAACCGTCATTTTCATATCAGCTTCGATAACATAATTTGTAAATCCTTGAAGATAAGATGGAAATAAAACGATCGTGTATGGATCCATTTTCAATTGTTCTGATCTAATGGATGCTTGACCACCTGATGTACCGTAATTATTAAACCGCTGCATAGAACTAGGAATTACTCCATCAGGATAACTAAATGTTTCATCATAAAGTACATATTCTGTTTCACTCGGATTTTTGATAAATAGTTTGAGTATATATGTTACATTTTGATAATTCATTGTTACAGTATAAATACCTTTTAGGCTAACGGATATTGAGTGAGCTGCTATGGTTACCTCAGGATCTACAGATGTGAGACTTGTTTGGTCAAGTGTTGTTTGGCCAAATGTGCCTTTAACTTGAATAGATGATGTATCAATACTCATACCAGCATTCCCAAGGATGTGTGTGCTTGTGCTTGTAATCGTGCGTGTCCCTTCTTCTTCAGCATAAACAGTCAATGGTAAAACCATCATGGCCCCTATACCCAATAATCCAAATAATATAAACGAAATAATCTTTTTCATACGCCACCTCTGTATCGTTAAAAAATAGTTCAGTATTAAAAACCTATATCTTTTGCTTTTTAAGATTAGTATATGCTCAGGGTGAGCAGTTGTCAAATATGTATCTACATTTCTTCACTTTAGTCAAAAAATAAAAGAAAATAAGTCTATAAAGCGAAAAAACAACAGATAATAAAAAAAGATGAATCATTTGTCCATCTTTCATGTTTTATTCAATAAGTCCTTCTTCTGTTAATAATTGTATGACTCTTTCGATAATTTGACTCTCATTATGCCCTTCCACTTGAATAAAGAAAGATCCACCTTCAGGAATGCCTAATGACATTACACCAATAATAGATTTTAATGTCATTTGATAATCGTTATAGATAATATCGATACGATCATGAAATTGACTTGCTAGTTGTGAAAGTTTTGCTGCAGGTCTTGCATGTAATCCTTCTTTTGAGATAATAACAAACTTATGTTCTTTCATTTTTCTCTCCCAAAATAAATATGATTTTAATAAGTAATGATGAAAAAATAGTTCCTGATAATAAAGCGATCATAAAACCCCACCATGAAGTCATGAAAAAGATAACAAAAATACCTCCATGAGGTGCTGGAACTGATGTTTTAAAAAGAACAACAATTATTGTAGATAAAATACTCCCTAAAATAAGAGGGATATGCACTTTATATTGATAAGATTTAACAAAGGGAATAGCCCCTTCTGTTGTAAATGATAAGCCACTCATCCAATTGTTTTTCCCTATTTTTCTTTCTGCTTCAGTAAAATCATTTTTAAATAAAAAGGTTGATAAAGCTAAAGCAAGTGGTGGAATCATACCAGCAACCATAATCGATGCCATCAAAATAGAATGATTCCCATGCACGATTGAAACAACACCAACCATATAAGCAATCTTATTGACCGGTCCACCAAAGTCTACTGCCATGAGTGCTCCAAGAATGATTGAGGTTATTAATAATAAAACACCATCTAGATGTATCATTGTTTCAACGAGCCATATGGAGAAAGGAGAAATTATGATATTAACCCCCATCATGATGAATAAAATAAATAAAACTCCTAAAAAAGGGAAAATTAACATAGGCTTAAGGCCAGATAGAGATTTTGGAAGACGTTTGAATAACCATTTAATGAGTTCCATTAAATATCCTGCAAGAAACCCACCTAGGATAGCTCCTATAAATCCCGAATCACCTAAAAGTGCTAAAGCGCCTGCAACAACACCAGGCACAATCGCTTTTCGATCAGCGATTGAGTAAGCGATAAACAAGGAAAGTACTGGATAACTGTATTCTAGAACTAGTGTTCCAACATCATTAAGATATGGAAACGTATTTCTTAATAAGTTAAATGATGAAATCGCGATTAAAAGACCCCCTGCAACAACAAAGGGAATCATATACGAAAAGCCATTCATCAAATGTTTATAGATTTTTAAACGTTCTTTCATATTAATCCTCGATGTATTCGTATATTTTAACATACCCATCTAACAAAGTTTGAATAAGTTTGGATGCTTCTTGTATCCCTTTTTGAATAGAAACCTCAATCATAGGTTTTCCATGAAACCTTTTCTTATCTATTCGAATATCAGATGCAATAATGACACCGATACATTCAGATATATCCTTATCAGATAACCTGTTTTCAACACCGATGGATCCATTTGTTTCACATTTAATTTGGACACCCAATACTTTACCTGCAGATTCTAACATTTCTGCAGCCATATAAGTGTGTGCAATTCCAGTAGGGCATGCAGTAACACAAACAATTTTTTTCATCTTTGACTCCTAATTCATTGTATATAATAATTCAAGAACTTCTTCTTTTGTTTTAGCTTCAAGAAGTGCATCACGAAATGTAGCGTGCATGAGTTTTCTTGATAGCATGGCTAAAACCTTTAAGTGTGCATTCGTACCATCTTCTGGCATTGCAATCATAAAGAATAGATGAACATCTCTTCCATCCATACTGTCAAAAGGTACACCTTCATCACTTCTTGCAAAAATAACAGAAGGTATTAAAACATGTGCTGATTTCGCATGAGGAATGGCAATACCATATCCAATACCAGTCGATGTGATATCTTCTCTTTCATAAACATCCTTTAAAAATCCATCATAATCACTAATAGCTTGATTATTTAGAAGAATTTCTGCAAGATGTTTTATGGCTTCATCCTTCGTTTTAACATCAAACTGTAGTTCAACATTCTTTAAATTGATCAATTCTTGTATCACCATGTTATAACTCCTCTATGACCACTTTCGTCTGGTATTTTTGAGTATCTCTAAGCGTTGCTAACTTCCCTGTAAAAACAGTTGAAGTTGCTGCAGCAACAGCTTCAATAAAAGCTTTTTTAGGATCTTTAGTTAATTCAAACATTTGTACAAATCCAGCAACCATAGAATCTCCTGCACCTATAGTTGAGATAGCTTCACCTTCTAAAGGATGTGCAAGATATGCATTATCCTGGTTTAAGTATAAAGACCCTCTTTCACCTAAAGATATCATTAAGTGTTTAACTCCACGATAAACCAATTGTCTTCCATAAAAGATAATTTCATCTAAATTAAATAAATCCATCAATAGATAATCATTAAGTTCTTTTAAGTTAGGCTTCATCAAAAACGGTTTATGATCGATGAATTGGTGAAAGAATTCTCCAGGAGTATCCATAATAAATGGAACACCTTTTTCATGACATTTAATAGCAATCTGTTGAAATGCATCTCTCTGTCCTTGAGGTGATGAACCACCCACAATAACAAGGTCGTTTTCATTCATATGATGAATCATGTCAATGATAACATCAAATGTTTCATCTTTAACTTTAGGACCTTCATGATTTAATTCTGTTTCATGATCAACCATCATTTTTATATTGATTCTTGTATCTCCGTCTACCCATATAGGTTTTAAATCTAAATGATACTTTTTTTTAATCTCTTCACATAGATAATGACCTGTGAAACCACCTAAAATAGCAACTGGAACTGAATCTATGCCTAAGTTTTTTAAGACAATAGAAACATTGATCCCTTTTCCACCTGGATGAAGAGATGCTTTTTTAAAACGGTTGAGCTGATTGAGCTCAAACCGGTCTACTTTAATTTTATAGTCAATAGCTGGATTTAAAGTTATTGTGTAAATCATCTACATTTCTCCTATAGTTTTATTGTAACGGATTTTTAATGAAAATGAGTCATTTAACGTAAAACGTATGTTTTATACGATGAATACTTGAATTGTAT
>CAYJBI010000021.1:0-6575 GCA_964368345.1 uncultured Mariniplasma sp.
CGTTCATAGGGGATAAATAGCATCTCATTTAAGATGCATGATTATCATAACATGTTGTATATATTTTGTAAAGTATTTTTAAATACCGTCTTTTTTAACATATTTACACGAAGGAAATCCTGAGCATGCTGTAAACTCACCATACTTCGATTTTCTAATAACAAGCGGTTTTCCACAAAGTGGGCATAATTCGCCAGTTTCTTTTGGACCAATCTTTGTCATATCACGTTCAGCAATTTCAACTAATGGAATGAAACTATGATAAAATCTTGAAATTAAATGAGAACCCTTTTGTTTACCATCAGCAATTTCATCAAGTACAGTTTCCATACGTGAAGTATATTCAACATTGATGATTTTGTTGAAAAATAAATCAAGCTGTTCGGTTGTTAATACGCCTTGTTTCGTTGGTTTAAAACGTTTTTCATCCATTTCAACATAATCTCTACTCTTTAAAGTTTGAATAATTTGTGCATATGTTGATGGTCTACCTATACCTTTAGCTTCAAGTTCTTTAATAAGTGTTGCTTCACTATATCGTGTTGGTGGGGTTGTGACCTTCTCAATGGCTATAACATCTTTACAATTTAAAGTTTGTCCAACTTCAAGTGCAGGTAATACTTTGTCTTTTGCTTTTTGATCATTATATACTTTTAAATGACCATCAAAACGTAAAACACTGCCTTCAACTCCATAGAGGTGAGCTTGTGATTCTAATGTAACCTTGGTCATATCAAAGATGGCAGGAGCCATAAGTGATGCAAGTGTACGATAATAAATTCGTTTATATAGTTTAAACTCATCTTTACTTAAATGAGATTCAAGTGACTCAGGCGTTCTTTCTAAGGATGTTGGTCTAATAGCTTCATGTGCGTCTTGAGCATTCGCTTTTGTCGATACACTATATTTACCTAAATACTTAGAACCATAATAAGATTCAATGTGTTGCTTTGCTTCTTGGATAAAAGGGTCAGCTAATCGATTGGAATCGGTTCTCATATAAGTAATTAAACCAATAAGTTCACCATCAATCTCTTTACCTTCATATAAAGCTTGAGCAACCATCATTGTACGACTTGCACTCATGCTGAGATTGCTTGATGCATCCTGTTGAAGTGTTGATGTTATAAAGGGTGCTTTAGGCTGTCTTTTCGACTCTCTCGTTTGGATATCTTTTATTAGAAAAGGATTTATAGATTCTTTGACAATTGTTGAAGCTTCTTCTTGATTAAGACGTTTCTTTTCTGGTATCAAATAATCAGCAACGAAATGAGTGAAATCAGCTTCAATTTCATAATATGTTTCAGGAATAAATGCTTCAATTTCTTTTTCAAGATCA
This sequence comes from uncultured Mariniplasma sp., assembly GCA_964368345.1. Taxonomy (GTDB): domain Bacteria; phylum Bacillota_I; class Bacilli_A; order Acholeplasmatales; family Acholeplasmataceae; genus Peloplasma. The sequence goes on from CAYJBI010000021.1 coordinate 1,340, forward strand.
ACAATCAATTTTAAAGCAACTGATTGTACACGTCCTGCAGATTTTGATTTGATCTTGGATTGTAATAATTTAGAAAGTTTAAATCCAATAATACGATCTAAAATACGTCTGGCTTCTTGTGAATAGACTAAATGCTGATCAATAGGACGTGGATGATTAAGTGCTTCTAGAATAGCTGGTTTTGTGATTTCTCTAAAAACAATACGATTTGATTCATTTGGATCCAATTTTAAAATTTCTGCTAAATGCCATCCAATAGCTTCACCTTCACGGTCAGGGTCGGTAGCAATCAAGACTTCTCTACCCTTAGCTTTTGATTTTAATTCTTTAACTAATCCTTGTTTACCTTTAATCACAACATAATTCGGTTTAAAATGATCATCGATAGCAAGTCCTAATCCATCTACACCTGATGTTGACAAATCTCGTATATGTCCTTTTGAAGATAAAACAAGTACATCGTCACCGACGTAACTCGCAATTGTCTTTGATTTAGATGGTGATTCTACGATAATGAGTTTCTTGCTCAATGTAACACTCCATTTCCATATCAATTATAGTGTATTCGAATGAATTGTCAAGATAAAAGTAAAACAAATTTTTCATATATATTTTCTAATATATATCTTTTTCCTTACGCTTTATCTTATGAAAAAAGATGTTTGTTTACTTTATATTTTCCCACGATATGACATAATTTAAAAAGAAAAAGGGTTATGATTACCCTATTGATTGTAATTGAAAAGATCGATTTGAATCATGGATTTAATAGGTTCATATGTTTTTCTATGAATTGGAAGAATACCATAAGTTTTGATAGCTTCAATATGTTCTTTGGTTGGATATCCCTTATGCTTTTTAAATCCATACTGAGGAAACAGTTTATCCATTTCAACCATATAACCATCTCTTGTTGTTTTTGCAACAATCGATGCAGCAGCAATCGATACTGATTTTGCATCACCTTTAATAATCGATTGCATTGGAATATCTAATTCCATAGGCATTGCATCACTTAAAACATACTCAGGTTTTACTTTTAACTGTGAAATTGCTGAAAGCATCGCTTGTCTGCTTGCACGATAAATATTAATTAAGTCTATTTCTTCAACCGAAGAGATACCTATACCAATGGCTATCGCATTTTCTTTTATTTCAATTAATGCAAGTTCTCTTTCTTTTTCCGATAACTTCTTTGAATCATCGACATATGTAAAAGTTGTTCCCTTTTTTAAGATAACTGCTGCTGCGACAACAGGTCCTGCTAAAGGACCTCTTCCGGCTTCATCAACACCAGCGATATAGGTTATTCCTTTTTCATAGAGGTCGTTTTCATAAAGATACATCTTGAGGTCTGTCAAATGAAAGTCCTCCTAACTGCTTATTTCTTATATCTGTTAAAATAATTTTATAAATACGCGATAAATCAAACGCTCCACCTTTAAGTAAGCAGCCTCGTTTCATCCCTATCGTGTTTAACATCTCTTCTATACTCATATCTTCTTTAACGCCATATCTTTCAAAAAGCTTGGTAGGGTAGGTTTGTTGTAAATAGTTTAATGCATAAAAGACAACATCTTCTTCAGGTAAAATCTCATCTTTAATTGCTCCAGTAATAGCTAAATGGTAACCTACTTTTGGATCATCAAATTTGGGCCAAAGTACACCTGGTGTATCTAATAACTCAAAATCATCACCCAATTTAATCCATTGCTGAGATTTTGTAACTCCTGGTGTATTTGCTGTTCTTGTTGCAGATGATTTAGAAATTTGATTGATTAAAGTTGATTTCCCAACATTGGGGATACCTAAAATCATACAGCGTAATGCTCTTCTTTTTAATCCTTTATTTTTTTCTCTTTCTAATTTCTCTTTTAATATTTCTTCAGCATATGATCTGATTTTATTCACATTTTTTCCACTAGCAGCATCAATCTTTAAAGTATGATATCCTTGTTCTTGATACTTTGTCATAAAGAAATTCGTCACTTTATCATCAGCTAAATCCATTTTATTAAAAAGTAACATCATCGGTTTATGTTGAATAATCTTATATAGTTCAGGATTCATTGATGAATAAGGCAGTCTTGCATCTAATAAAATAAAGACGATATCCATCAGTTTTACTTTTTCTTTTATCTCTCGTAGAGATTTAAACATGTGGCCGGGAAACCACTGAATTTGTTTTGAATTCATTTAATTCCTCCGAATGGCCAAAGTCTGAAGATTGCTCTTCCCACAATATCATCACGATGAATAGGTCCAATCGTAGATGATCTTGAGTCAATCGAATTTTTAGCATTATCACCAAAGACAAGATAATAAGAGTCTTTCATTTTTTCATCTTCCATCATACTTAAAATTTTATTCATTCCTGATGCATCTAACTCATAAAATGTACCTTCTGGTGATTTAGGAAATTCGCCATTGATTTGTATACGATATGGATAAATAGTGTCACCAGAATCATAAAATCGAACGGTATCGCCTGGTAATGCTTGAACACGTTTTATATAATATGTTTCTTCATCAATACGAATAATAACAACATCATTTCTCTTGGGTTCATATTGAAAATGATAAATTAAAACACGATCTTTTTCTGATAATGTTGGTGACATGGATGAGTATTTCACAACTGAAGGTAACACAATAAACATGAAAACTAAGAATATTCCCATTAAACTAACACTTAAAAATGTTAACCAATCAAGGATTTCAAAACGCTGTTTCGCCCAAAAGCCTTCATTGACTTCCCTTTGATGTTTGCTTTCTTTTATTGCTGTAACAATTGAAATAATTCCGATAATCGTTGATATACTAAAACCTGTCATCGCCCAAGGTAAAGCAAGTTTTGATACATGCAAAGCATAAAAAATGATGGCTAACATCATAAAAATGACAATAATGATTAATGTCTTATACGCTTTCTTTACAGTCATTTAAACCACCTTTTTTAAGCATTGATTTGTGCTAATATGTCTTCTAATTCTGAAGGAGTTACCAAAACTTCTCTTGCTTTAGTGCCTTGCCCTTTTGAAACAATTTCGAATTCTTCCATCATCTCAAATAAGCGTTGCGCACGGTTAAAACCAATTTCAAACTCTTTTTGAATGGTGTTAATAGATGAATTACCCGTTGATACAACATAACGACATACATCGTTAAATAAATCATCTGTAATCACTTCTTTATTCTTTAACTGTTGTTTTAAAGCTTCGTGTTCAAAAATATAATCTGCTTCTGATTGTTGTTTTATAAAATCTGTCACTGCATAAATCTCATCATCTGGAATATATGCACCTTGTAAACGATGTGTACGATCTGATCGTTTTAAAAGCATATCGCCTTTACCAAGAAGTGTTTCAGCTCCAGCACCATCTAGAATCGTTGTAGAATCTACAAATGATGCCACTTTAAATGCGATTCTTGCTGGAATATTTGATTTAATTGTGCCCTTAACAACATCAGTTGTTGGTCTTTGAGTTGCTACTAATAAATGGATACCTGCAGCACGCGCTTTTTGTGTTAGCCGTTGAATACTATCTTCAACATCATGTGGAGCAACCATCATTAAATCGGCTAATTCATCAATAACAACAACTATAAATGGCATTTTAGAGTGATCAACTAAACCACGTTTAACATTATCATTAAAAGATCGAATATCACGTGCTCTGCTGCCTGCAAATAATTGATATCTCTTTTCCATTTCATTAACTGCCCAATTTAATGCTGCAGCAGCCATTTTAACATCTGTAATGACCGGAGTCACTAAATGAGGTAATCCATTATAAGGTGTTAATTCAACCATTTTAGGGTCAATTAAAATAAGTTTTAAATCCTCTGGAGAGTTTTTAATTAATAAACTGACGAGGACTGTATTCACACATACTGATTTCCCACTATTAGTTGCACCTGCTATAAGACCGTGAGGCATGGCTTGGATATCTACGTATATATTTTCTCCGTCAATATCAACACCTAATGCAACTTTTAATGGATGATCTAAATCCTCCATAAAATCTTTCGTATCAACGACGTTACCAAAAGCGACTATTTCAGTTTTCACGTTTGGAACTTCGATACCTACATAAGGTTTCCCAGGAATTGGGGCTTCAATTCGAATAGATTTAGATGCTAAATTCATCATTAAGTTTTCTTGAATAGATGTCACTCTTTTAACATTGACTCCAGGTTCTAAGGCAATCTCATAACGAGTCACTGTTGGACCTTTTTTTGATCCAGATACTAAACCTTCAACCCCAAATTGATTAAGCGTTGAATTAATAATATCAATTTGATCTAACAACCATTGTGGTTTTTCATCTGTATCACGCTGTTTTTTTGAAAACATCGAGACTGGTGGATAAAGATAATTTTTCTGTTCTAAAGGTTTTATAAAATTTCTTGGAATAGGATTTTCTTCTTCACTCTTTGTAGAAGATCCAAAATCAGATGTGATCACTGGTTTTTCCATTTTAGGTCTACGATACGTTTCAACATCAGGTTCAATATTTTGCTTTTTTTCTTCCAAAACAGGTTCAACATAAGCAACCGTTTTTTTAGGTTCAGGGTTAGCTTTGAATGGCATCGGATCTGCTTCATATGAAGTCACATCCTTGTTATGACGCGAAATAGGTTTAAAAACCTTTTTTTCTTCTTTTTCTTCTACAAAAGCATCTGTTGATGGTGTATAAGAAGAAGGACCAAAATAGGTTTCTCTTGTCTTCATTGAGACAATATTCGTAAACTCATAATACTTATTCCCATGTTTTTTAATCGCTTCATTTTCAGATAATTTAGGTTTAGTTCGAAATGCATCAAATCTTTTGGTTGTATCACCAGTATCTTTGATTGTAAAAGGAACAGTGACAACATCCTTCACACTTCTACCAAATATAGGTGAAACAAAACGACTTTTTTGGTATTTAGCTTTAACACGAATACCTTCTAATTTAACGAATTGAGGGATGATGAAAGGTGGTTTTGTAATTGTAAGCTCGATATTTTCTTTGACTTTTCTCATATTACTCATCTCCTTCTTGTTCAACAACTTTTAAATCCTTTTTAATATCCTCATAGAGTTTATTAACGTCCATATCAATTGTTTTCTCTTGATTGAATACTTTCTTACTGTAAATTTTATATGTTTCTTCACCTGTAATCTTAATTAAAGCAACTCCGATTTGAATCGTTACAATTTGAAGAACAAAATCTTTAGTGAATCTACGGA
>CAYJBI010000021.1:6585-15361 GCA_964368345.1 uncultured Mariniplasma sp.
GAACCAATAAACTGGATTAACTGCATTAATGACAGCTCCAGCTGCCTTTGTAACGCCTGAGTATTTCTTAGCAGCTTTAACAATTGCATTTTTTTCAATCTTATTTTTAACTTCATTCATTTCTACAATTTTAGCAAGTGTCCATCCGCGTGTTAATCTTAAAATACGTGAGGAAGCCATTAACTCTTGAAAACGATCTGTAATATAATGATTAAGCATTAATGTTTCATCAAGTGTTAACTCTAAATAGGGGTACTTAGATTTAGGATAAAACTTTTTTGCAATATCGATTGATAGTTCTTTATTAACATCTAAAAGATGCTTTCCAAAACCTACTTCATCTCTTGTTTCTTTATGTTTAAACTGTTTAATCGCATCTTTGATTAACCATTTAATTTCTTCTTCATCAATATCTTGTTCATCTGTTTGTCTGAGTTGCAAACCTTTATTCATACTTTTTAGGACTGCATAGATGTAGATTAAAAACAATACCAAAAAACCAAAACTAATTCCAATTAAGAAACTAATTAAGGTTGATAAATCAAATCGAATAGGTCCTAGCGATAAAAAAGCATACATCATTTGCTTTCCTCCTAAGATATATTATATCATGATGAACTCTATTTGGTTAACACCACTAAACAAAAAGGAGCCAAAGCTCCAATAATTGTTTTATGAATTTGTTGAGGTATAAAACGTGTATAGCACAATTTGTGCAATCGCACCATCTATCGTATATGAAACACTAAACTGTTCAATAAGATATAACCGATTCAAATCATATAAATAATCCAAATAATTTAAAAGTTTTTCAGGTTCCATAACCGTTAGATTAATGCTTATTCTCACAAATTTAACTGATGTAGGAAGCACTTGATCAAATGGTGATAATACATCTTCATTGTATACCACTGAATATTTTTCAATCTCTTCAAATCCTGAAGAATTTAAAATATAGTTTAATTCTTGATTAATAATATATTGATCATAGCTCTGTGGTAAATATGGGATAAGTTCATCGATGGTTTGATATGTTACTGGTTCATTGATAGCTAATAAACGATCGATTTGTTGCTGAATAGCTTTTTCTTGTTTTTCAAGTTCATCGAGACGATTAACTTGAAGACGTATCACGCCAAAGTAACCAACAATACCAAGCAAGAGAACGATAATCAATAAGTAAACAAATTTAATTTGAGAAATTTTCTTTCCAAAAATATCATATTTACGCATATGTAATCGTCACCTCCATTGTAAATGAAGCTGATAAGCTATACGTTGGTCTTTTTATCATCCAGCGCTCACTTGATGGTTCTTCTTGTACTCCATAAGATTCATAAATATCGATGACAAATTCATATAGTTCTTGTTCTGTGGTTCCTTGAATAACCATTTGTATTTGATTAAGTTTTGTCTCAACACGATAACTTCTCACAAGAACTGTTGCTGTTTGAGAATCAAGTAGATTTAATATATAGGGTGTAAAGACAAACTTTTGAGATGAAATATACGTATATGCGGTATTATAATTCATTTGATCTACCGGAAGAACAACAGGTTGAGGCGTTTCTTCTTCAAGCATATCAAGTTGAATCTGCAAGATATTATTTCTGTTTTGCTGCATCTTCTGTTCTTCAGATAATGCATAATATGGAATGTAAACCAGTAATATAAGAACAATGATTGCCATTGAAAAGACCATAAATTGATGTCCTAAAACAGTTTTCTTAGAAACTCGTTTTAACTTAAAATCAATATCATGTTGGCTTCGATATTGCTCACCTAGTAAAACTGTATACGGTAGTTTGCATGCTTTAGGTAACAGTTTAGAAAACTTTTCTTCTACATTAAAACTACATAACTGGGCTTTAAATGATGATAACCGATCAATAACGAGTTCTTGTAAATCTGAATCTGAAAAATCTTCATTCATATTAAATGCTAGAACTTTTCCGATCACTTTCTTGCCTTTTCTTAAATTAAACTTATAGTAATTAGCAATACGCTCAACATAGTTTTCAACCATCATTGCATATTCTTCAATTCCGCCTTCACTTTCTTCAATCATATTGAAGATAGGAAATCCATGTTCAACAATTTGAATTGAGAACATGTTGTTATACAAATTGACAAACATGACAATATCTTCAAGTTTATTCACTTGATTATTGTAGATATTGAAAAAAGGAATTGCAGAAATCTCGTATTTCTGATATTCAAATCCAAGAAAGTGAAGATTATGCAAATGCTGTTTCCGATGTAAGTGCAGCGATTCATATGATTGCAAGAGATCAAAATCTAGATCCAGTTTATCTCGCTGAACTTGAAGAACTGCTCAATGTTGATATTACAACTTATGGAACAAGTCTCTATGTTGTGAGTTCTAGACAAAAAGTCGGCAATAGTTCTGTTAAAAGTTATTTAGCAGGAACCATCACATCGGTTAATACGTATGAATCTATTTTTCAATATACGGGTGCAGAATCAAACTTCAATCTAAGTCCCCTCGTTACACCCACTAATTTAGCTTCGAACTATTTACCAGAATATATTAGAACTAATTTCACATGGTTTGAGCCACAAACAGCATTTACCGATTTTCAAAGTATCATTACTTACATCAAGTCATTAGCAGAACAAAATAAAGGATTTAATTATAATAGACCCAGAGATATCGAAAGACAGTGGGATCCCACAGCTTGGTGGCATTGGTACATAGATGGAGATGTTACGATTCCTAAGGGAAAAAATCTTACAGTCCCAGAAGGTAGAACGCTTGTGATTGATGGTAGCTTAACAATGAACGAAAACAGTACCATTTATGGAAATGTTATTGTCAATGGAAATGTAACCCTATTAGGTAAAAGAACGACTACCCAAGGGCTTATTGGAACACTCTATATCAAAGGTAATTTTACAAGCAATTTTCCTACTTCTTTAGGTACCGAAGAAAGACCTTCATTTGTATTTGCTGAAGGAGATGTTTATTTAGGTAATACAACATCCGGATATGGTTATTTTATATCTACAAATTTTCAACAAGAAGGCAGTCTTACGTTAACTGGAGGCATCTATGCAGTTTTCACTCCTGAGTTATCAACTGCAGTTATCAATAATCCTGATTTAAATTACGAAGATTTTTATGAATATGGAATACCTGAGGAAATTTCTGTTGAACCATCCTCTGATGGTGAAACTACACCTGGATTTGTTTTTACAACACCCAAACTTGGATAAGAGGAAAAATTTCCTCTTTTTTTATGAAATCTTAACATACTTTTAACTTGATAATTTAAAAGATTGTGGGATAATAGTTTCGAGGTGTTTTTATATGCAATATTTAATATCATGTGACCTTGATGGAACAACATTAAATCGTCAAGGTGAACTAACAACTAAAACTATAAACGTCCTACGTCATTTAAGACATCTAGGACATATCGTCATACTTGCAACAGGTCGTCCATATCACGGTGCTATCGGAAAATACGAAGAGATTGGACTGGATACACCCTTGATAACTGACAATGGTGGTTCCATTGAAAATCCAGTAGATCCTTCTTTTGCGAAACAACGTACATATATCCCCATTCATATGATGCATCAACTTTTCACATTTGCAAAACCCATGATTATTTCCTCTTTTTTCTCGATTGAAGATGTTGTTTATGCATACAAATATGATAAGAAACTTGAAGAATTCTTTAGTGGCATTCATAGTGATCGTGTGATTGAAAATGATTATACAGAATTTCATGTTGAACCAACAGGCATGGTTTTCTTAATTCAATCCGATAAACAAGAACCTTTTGAATCTTACATTGATCTTCATTTTGGACATACCTTATCTCATCGTTTATGGGGTATTGAAAATGGTTATGCAGTCTATGAGGTTTATTTAAAACATGTTTCAAAATCTTCTGCAGTTAAATATTTACTTGATTTTTATCAAATGAAAGATGAACAGTGGATTGCTTTAGGTGATGGCATCAATGATGTTGAAATGATTAGAGATGCTCATATTGGAGTTGCTATGAAAAATGCAGTTCCTGAGTTACACGCTGTTGCAAATGTTATTACAGAAAAATCACATGATGAAGAAGCTGTTGCAGATTTCTTAATTGAATACTTTAATCTTGAAGAATTTCGTTAATCATTTCTATCTATAAAAAGAGAGCCCAAAGGCTATCTTAAATGTGGTTTATTTTCTTGTATTTTATTGAACATTTATTTTTTATAATATACTTAGTTCACAGAAGACCCTTGGTGGTCTTTTTTTATTAATCGTAATCACATGTTTATAATTATCGATGAAACTTATAAAGAATCTTGTATAAATAAAAAAGACTTTCAACACTCTTGGTTTAACCAAATTCACGTGTATAAAAAGTCTTGTTGATTTTAATGGCGATGCACGAGGGATTCGAACCCCCGACCGACGGCTTAGAAGGCCGTTGCTCTATCCAGCTGAGCTAGTGCACCAAAAGTAAGTCAGCACTGACTATTATAACTCAATCAGCGCTGAAATACAAGAGTTAATTTGTTTCAAATTGACTATAGTAAAGCTTAGCGTAAAATCCATTTTTATCAAGCAACTCTTGATGATTACCCTGTTCAAGGATATTACCATCATTCATTACGAAAATAACATCAGCATCTTTAATCGTTGATAAGCGGTGAGCAATCACAAAACTTGTTCTATTTTTCATTAATGCTTCCATAGCATGTTGAATTAAGACTTCAGTACGTGTATCTACCGATGATGTTGCTTCATCAAGAATAAGCATAGGACGATCTGCAAGCATTGCTCGTGAAATAGTCAAAAGCTGTCTTTGACCCTGACTAATATTAGAACCACCTTCTGTTAATAAGAAATCATAACCTCCGGATAACGATTCAATGAAATGATGTGTTTGAGCAAGCTTAGCTGCTTTAAACATATCATTTTCTGTTTTATCTGGTGATCCATACATCATATTTTCTCTAACAGTACCTTCAAATAGCCATGTATCTTGTAAAACCATTCCAAATAAGGCTCTTAAATCACTTCTTGACATATCTCTAACATCAACACCATCAATTGTGATAGATCCTTGTTTAATTTCATAAAAGCGCATTAATAGATTAACCATCGTTGTTTTACCAGCACCTGTAGGTCCTACAATAGCTACCTTTTGACCTGGTTTAACCTCTGCAGAGAACCCTTTAATAATATCTACATCTTCTTGATATCCGAAATGAACATCTTTGAAAACAACATGTCCTTGAACATCTGTAATCTTTGTAATTTGATCTCTTTCTTTTATTTCTTCTGTTTCACCTAGAAGATTGAAGATACGTTCTGAAGCTGCTGCAGTGGATTGTAAAACATTAGCAATACTTCCAACTTGCTGAATAGGTTGATTAATTTGTCTAACATATTGAATAAACGTTTGAATAATACCTATTTCAATGGCAATCATTGCATTATCCGATAAAACAAGCAACGCTCCAACAACTGCAATTGCGATATAGGCAAGATTACCAAAGAATAATTGAACAGGGAACATAATACCCGAAATAAACTGTGATTTAACAGCACTACTGTATAAATCATGATTAATACGATCAAACTGTTCTTTTGATTTTTTTTGATGGTTAAAGATTTTAATAACTGTTTGTCCACTATAGGTTTCTTCGATATGTCCAGATAATTCACCAAAGGAACTCGCTTGTTTTCTAAAATAACCTTGGGATAATTTAACAAACTGTCTAACACTAATAAACGAAAGAATTGTTGTAAAAAGAACAACAGCAGTTAATGATAAACTCAGTAAAAGCATAATCGTAAATATACCAATAATCATCGCAATCGATCTAAATATTTCTGCAATACTTTGAGTTAGTGTACCATTAATTGTTTCCACATCATTTGTTACACGGCCTAAGAGATCACCAAACTGCTGGTTATCAAAATACTTAAGTGGCAAACGATTAATTTTAGATGATAATTCTGTACGCATACCATAAGTTAAATGTTGCGTCATACCTATCAAAAGGAATGCTTGTAGATAATTAAATAAAGCAGATAATACATGCACAAAGACAATCATTAACGCAAGTTCACCTAAAGAAACATGAATGTTTCCTACAACATGGATTAATCCAAATTGGATACTCTCAAATACGCCATCTGCTGCTTTATAAGCTCTTGCTACTTCGGATGTAATAAGTCCTAAGAACCATGGACCTAACACAGTGAGTAAAGCAGCTATAATAGCAAACAATCCTGCAGAAAAGACTTGAACTGTATATGGGCGAAGATATTTAATTAACTTCTTCATCGTCCCCTTAAAATCTTGAGGTTTTCCCATATAGCTCATCCCACGAGGACCTCTAAGCATCGGACGTGGTTGATCTTGAGTTGATGTTTTTTCTCTATTTTGGTTCATAGAAGTTCCTCCTTCGATAATTGTGAAGAAGCAATTTCTTGATAAACCGAAGAAGTTTTCATTAATTCTTCATGAGTTCCCATGCCAACAATTGTTCCTTGATCTAATACAATAATTAAATCCGCATGTCTAATGGTATTGATACGTTGAGCGACGATTAGTTTAGTTGAACTCACTTTTTCATTAAGCATACGTCTTAAGTTTTGATCTGTTTTATAATCAAGTGCTGAAAAAGAATCATCAAAAATATATATCGGTGGCTTTTTGGCAATGGCTCTTGCAATCGATAAACGCTGACGCTGTCCGCCTGAAACGTTCGTTCCACCTTGAGAAATGTTATGGTCATATCCATCTTCCATTTCTTTAATAAAATCGTCAGCTTGTGCAATCATAGCAGATTCTTCTAAATACTCTTTGTTAGAATGCTCTGCAAAAAGAATATTATCTCGAATACTACCTCCAAAAAGAATACCTTTTTGAGGAACATAACCGATTAATTGATGTAAATCACTTTGTTGTAAATCTTTAATATCTATTCCGTCAATTGTAATCGTTCCACATGTTCTTTCATAAAACCTAGGAATTAAATTAATCAACGTTGATTTACCAGAACCTGTTGAACCGATGAATGCTGCTGTTGTTCCAGGTTTAACCTTAAATGAAATATGTGATAAGACAGGTTCCTGTGCATCTGGATATTGAAAACAGACATCTTTAAATTCGATTTCACCTTGGATATGTTTTGGTAGTTTAACTGGATTAACTGGATCCTTGATATCAACATCCATATCTAAAACTTCCATGATACGTCTTGCTGATATAGCTGCTCTAGGAATACTTACAAAGATGAATGACATAAACATAAATGCCATGACAGCACGCATTGCATATTGCATGAGTGCCATTAATGATGCTGGAGAAAAGCCATTTAAACCCACAAAATACTGTGCACCTAAATAGACAATGATTAAACTTGTTAATCCTTGTATAAGACCCATGAAAGGCCACATAACAGATGATACTCTGTTAACAAATACATTTAATCTCATGGATTCTTTCGCTGCATCATCTATACGTTTTGCCTGGTATTCTTGTGTGTTATATGCTCTTACAACTCGTAGACCAGTTAAGTTTTCTCTAGTCACAAGATTCAGTTTATCAACAAGTTTTTGAACAAGTTGAAACTTAGGCATTGTAATCGAAAAAACAATAACAAGCATTGTTACGAGTGCAGTGATTGATGCAACTAAAACCATTGATAATGTTGGTTGTTGAATAATAGAGAAAGTAATCGCTCCTATCGCTAGTAATGGTGCTAAAATAATCATTCTTAACATCATATGAACAATCCCTTGAAGTTGTTGAATATCATTGGTTGTTCTTGTGATTAAAGACGATGTTGTAAAATGGTCCATTTCACGAAGTGAGAACTTTTCTATTTTTTGATAAACTGCAGCACGTAAATCTTTTGCATATCCTGCAGAAATTTTCGATTCTAAATAACCACTATAAATTGTAACAACAATGCTAATAATGGTTGCCCCAAGCATCAAACCCGCATAATAAAAGATTTTTTGCATATCAGGATTACTGACTACTTCTCCTAAACCTAAACCTTCACTTACGATTTTTCCAAGTAGATTGGGTAATAGTAAATCCAAAAAAGCTCTCAAAGCAACGAGAGCAAAAACAAGCGCCACACCAAAACGGTATGGCTTTAAAAAACGTAATGCTTTAAGCACTATATCCCTCTTTTCATTTCAAAATGAAAAAGATTATCCAATCTTACCCATTTCACTGATTTTATCGAGAATACGCATTAAATTTTTTGTATCCTCTTCTCCAAGATGATCAACTAATGCTTTTAATGGTTGATAATACTCATCACGGATTGATTCAACGAATTCCTTACCTAACTCAGTGAGTTTGATAAAAGTCACTCGTAAATCCTTATTTGATGTTTCTTTCTCAAGATACATTTTTTCAACAAGATCATTGACCTTGTGTGTTACTGCAGGTAGTGTCACGCGAAGTGTTTTTGCAACATCAGTTAGTTTCAAGCGTTGGTTCATATCACAAAATGCAACACAAAACATCACCATGATATCTGCATCTGATAATTTAGTCTGAGAACGTTTATATACTCCAGATAAACGAAAAGCTTGAAGTGAACGATCTAATTTTTGTAGTGTTTGATATTCTTTCAAAATGAGTTCCTCCTCAAAAACATGTACATTGATAATTCTACCCTAAACGAAGGTGTATGTAAAGAATATTATTCTTTTCAATTGTATTTTTTCAAATGTTGAAAAAGTATGTGATATTCTGTTTGAAGTTCTTCTTTT
>CAYJBI010000022.1:0-15148 GCA_964368345.1 uncultured Mariniplasma sp.
TTGTTTAGAAGGGGCAAATGGAACATCAATAACACCAAGTTCAAAAGCTTTAATTGTTCCAACTGCTAAATCACCATCACCAAGTTCAAAAACTTTATCCATCAAACAGTTAACTTCTGTGCGAATTTGTTCTTTTTCTATTTCAAGTTCTTTGGAATAAGGCATCTTTTGATCTTTCAAAAGTGTAACAACCATTTTTGATTCTCTTATACCAAAAGCATTAATCTCTTTTGTTGGAACACCAATAGATTCATAAGGTGTCTTAGTAATCATTTTAGTTGCTCCTGCCATTGCAGCCACAGTAGAAGCCATGGCAATTAGTCCAGAAGCTTTTGCTTCATCTTGTGGGAATCCTCCCATCCATTGATGAAAGACTGTTGTAACAAATACATCATAACCATAACGTTTTAAGTATTCTTCAGTTAATTCTTGTAACATATGAATAGAGGCAACATCTTGTATTATATTACCACACTGGCCATAACCTACGGTAATATTTCTAACACCCTGTTCTGCTGCAAGAAGTGCTTCAATAATACCAATAGTTATAGCTATTGATGGTGGAACAAGAGTTCCAGTAAGAGGGCCAAAAGGTTCACGATTAATATGAATCCCATGATCCTCGTAATAACCGACTAAACGATCACAATATTGCCAATAATAAATAGAATCTGCTAGAGAAATATTTTTGGCATAAGGAAGATTATAAGATATACCTCCACCTTCATTTGAAGTCCATCCAGCAGCATGTATGATTTCAGATAATAATCGTGCATCAGGTGTTCCATGTCTTGCTTGAAGAGGAACATTTACGGCATCTAAAACTTCTTTACAAGCGCTCACACCATGATTAACTGCCGGAAAGCCATTTAGCATAGAACGACCTTCTTTTTGTGAGACTTGAATACCTTCTTCAGCTTCTGAATAACGATTTTGTCTTGTATATGAATCAATGGTTGAAGGTAAAAAATCTGCTCCTGCAGTTTCTAAATGTCGCATAAGGTCGATATGTTCATTTAGAAGTGCAACACCTGCACGAGGTTGCACATATGTCTTTCGCTCAGCTTTAGCTTTTTGAAGTTTTAAGGCGAAATTTTTATGGTCAGGAACGCTTTTCAATGTCTTTATTGCTACATCTAAATCAAGTAGTGAATCTTGTCCTGTCGGCCAAGAAGCAAGAACTTCTTTTCTCATTTCAAGAAATTTTTCAATTGGCCATTTCTTATTAACAACTTGCATAATCGTCTCCTAAAGTTTTATGATGCGTTTTTTCATAATCTGAAGTGCAATTTCGGGGTAGTCCATAGAAAGTAAACCCATGGATGATAAAATATAATCTTTGTCTAATAAAATGGTTGGATTTTTCGGACGAAGTTCCAAGGGTTTTGTATTTGAATTAATGGCATTTAGTATTAATTTTTTGGGATCTTGACTTGCTATAACAACTCCACCTGTTCCAATAAAATAGTTTGTTCTGGTTAAATCTTTTCCTACCTGTTGGTACATCATACCCATAGATGTGTATATTTCCTTAAGTGTTCCTACATGCCTAGATAAAGCAACATCAATACATGTTGAAGCAAGTAAGTTTTCAATTGTGAAATCATAAGATGTATGAGGAATATATGCGATATTTTGATGACGCATCATACATTCATCAACAATGGGGATTCCTTGTTTTTCAAAACGTGCAACATCAGAAGAAGACATCGATTGCAAAATGCCAAGTGCAGAATATCTCATACCAAGATCGCCTTCAACAGTTCTTTTAGCAAACGGTTCTTCGAGTCCTGTTAACATTGCATTTGAATGTGTAGGACTTCCTGAAGCAATTGAATAAATATCTGTTGTAGCTCCCCCAACATCTGCAAGCATTAAGTCACCGAGCCCAGAAATATCTGCATAACCTTTTGAAAGCAGTTCAGAAGCAATTAAAACAGCATGGGGTGTAGGTAATAAAACACGATCAATGATTGATTCAATTCTTTTGATTCCTTTAGCTTCAATGATGTTTTTAACAAAGATTTCTTTGATTTGATCTCTTGCATCTTCGATATTTAAAACATTTAATTTAGGCATGACATTTTCACAAATGTAGAAGGTTTTACCTGATTTGGATAAAATTGAAATGATTTCATCTGAAGCATCCTTGTTTCCAGCAAAAACGATGGGTGCTGAGATTGAGGATTGTGCGATTTTTTTAGCATTATGTATAACACATTCGCTATTTCCTCCATTTGCCCCACCAGCTAAAAGTATGATGTCGATTTTTTTATCAAGAATTTTTTGAACTTCTGCATTTGTCATATGATGAGATAAAACAAGTTCTACTTTAGCACCAGCACCAAGACAAACACGCTTTGCAGCTTCTGTTGTTAATTCTTCTACAAGACCGATTGCAGCCATTTTC
The DNA here is from genome assembly GCA_964368345.1 of uncultured Mariniplasma sp. Taxonomy (GTDB): domain Bacteria; phylum Bacillota_I; class Bacilli_A; order Acholeplasmatales; family Acholeplasmataceae; genus Peloplasma. The sequence goes on from CAYJBI010000022.1 coordinate 2,411, forward strand.
AAACCGCCAGCAGCTGAGGAACAAGCAATCGTTTTCTCAAAGAGAACTTGACTACCTATTTTTTGATATAAGTCTGTAAGAGCTTTTTGGTAACCTTCAAATATATCAGTTTCAACAGTAGTGATTGCTTTAGATGTTGCAATAATGTCTTGTAAATCAAGATCAACAGCAGTTAATTTGGTAAATGTTGAACCAAAGTCTACGAGAAGATAACATCTCATTCTATAACACCTAAATCTTCCTTAATGGTATCTAAAACCATATCGATGGTTGTTCCAGGTGGATAAACGCGATTAAATCCCATATCTTTAAAACGTTTTTCAACATCTTTGAAATCTTGTTTTCCTACAACAATATTTCCACCGACATAAAGCAGTATATCTTTGAGTCCAGCTTCATTACATTTATCACGCATTCCTCTGCAATCGAGTTCTCCATGTCCGTAAAGAGATGAAACCATAATTAAATGAGCTGATGTTTCGATAGCTGCATTAATGAAATCCTCTTGTGAAGATAACACACCGACATTGACTACATTATAGCCTTCGCGTGTTAACGTAAACTCGATGATTCGATTACCAACAGCATGAACATCAGCTCCGATAACGCCTATAACGATTGTTTTCATTTTATCCTCCAGCACGCGTTATGTAAAAAATAAAACGCTTACATACACTTGTATTTTAATACAAAACGGCTTAAAAAACAACACACTTTGAACATTTGCGTTTGACTTTTTTTCGTGTATAATGAGATTGGGTGATAATGTGAGAAATATCGAGATGAGTTTAGTCACAGAAGCAGTGAAAGAATTGGCTGTAGACGCTAACTGCAACATCGGAAAATCGTTCATTGATGAGTTAAGAGAAGCACTTAAAAAAGAGAAATCAATGATTGGCAAAAATGTTATTGAGCAGATTATTGAGAATGACACAATTGCGATGGAAAACAAAGAACCCATGTGTCAAGACACTGGGTTAGTTGTTGTTTTTGTAGAGTTAGGATATGATGTACATTTGAATGGTGATTTATATGAGGCTATTAACGAGGGCATTCGCCAAGCATATCAAGAAGGTTTTTTAAGAAAAAGTGTTGCAAAACACCCCATTACACGTGGTAACACAAATGATAATACACCAGGAATAATTCATGTCAAACTTGTTCCTGGAGATCAATTGAAAATAACGCTTGCACCTAAGGGTGGTGGAAGTGAAAATATGAGTTTAGTCAAAATGTTAGTGCCATCTGATGGCATTGAAGGAATAAAAAAACTAGTTCTCCACACCATTTTTTATGCAGGTGGTAAACCATGTCCACCCCTTATAGTTGGTATCGGTATTGGTGGTAATTTAGAAAAATCAGCACTCATTGCTAAAGAAGCATTGATGCGTGATTTGAATGATGTTAATCCTGATCCCGTTTTAGCAAAATTGGAAAATGAACTATTACATGAAATTAATGAACTTGGTGTTGGCCCTATGGGATTTGGAGGAACAACAACCGCTCTTGCTGTTAAAATAAATAGTTATCCATGTCATATCGCTTCATTACCTGTTGCAATCAATCTTCAATGTCATGCTTCACGTCATAAAGAAAGAACATTATAGGTATATTTATGAAAATTAAAACTCCAATTACAAATGAACAAATTAAAAAAATGCGTGCTGGAGAAATAGTATACATTTCTGGTACGATTTATACCGGTAGAGATGCTGCACATCAACGTCTCGTAGAAACTCTTAATCGTTCAGAAAAATTGCCTATTGATTTATCTGGTCAAGTCATATATTATGTTGGCCCAACTCCCGCAAAACCTGGAAGACCAATAGGATCATGTGGTCCGACTTCAAGTTATCGAATGGATAAATATTCTACACGATTAATGCAAGAAGGTTTAAAGGTCATGATTGGTAAAGGTGATAGAAGCCAAGAATTTATTCATGATATGATCAAAGAAAAAGGTGTTTATTTACAAGCTGTTGGTGGAGCAGGTGCACTTTTATCACGCAAGGTTTTAGAATCTAAGGTAGTCATGTATGAAGACCTTGGTGCAGAGGCTATTTATGAACTGAAGGTTAAAGATTTTCCTGCGATTGTCACTTATGATATCTATGGCGGAAATTTGATTGTAGATGAAGTCAAAAAGTATCAAACAAAATCAATTGATTTTTAAAAGCGATTTGTTATCGTTTTTTTGTTTTTTGTAATGATTTTTAATAGAGTTTAGGGAGGCATGTCATGAAGTTTTTAAAAGTGCTATTGATGGGTATCTTAAGTTTGGTTATCATTCTTGGAGTTTTATTAGGAATCCTCACATTGAAGGAATATAAACCAGCTCTAGTAGAAGATTTGAGGATAGAAAATAATCAAAATCAAACGGTTAAAAGACTTCAAGAAATGAAAGTTATGACATTTAACATCGGTTACGCAGGCTTAGGTGAAAATGAAGATTTTGTGATGGATGGCGGTAAGCAAGGAATACCAGAAAACAAAGAAGTTGTATTAGATTATTTTGAAGGAATTAAACAAATTATAGAAGACTATCCTTCTGATTTTTATCTCATGCAGGAAGTTGATATTCAATCAAGAAGAAGTTATGATATCAATCAGTTATTAGGGGTTTCTTCAGACTTAGGTCAATCGTATAGTTCACAGTTTGCATATAATTATAAAGCACCTTTCGTGCCTTTTCCAGTATCGTTTACAGATTATTTAGGTCATGTTGAAAGTGGTATCGCAACATTTACAAACTATCGTGTTGAAAGTTCCACAAGATATCAATTTCCTGGATCATTCAGCTGGCCGCTTCGAATAGCAAATCTCAAGCGAGCAATGATGGTATCAGTATTTGATGTTGAAAACTCAGAACAAGATCTTTACATCGTTAATTTACATATGTCCGCTTATGATTCAAGTGGAACATTAAGAGAACAAGAAATGGCTTTCTTAAAGGCTTTTCTTGAAGAACAAGATCAACTAGGGAATTATGTTATTGTAGGTGGCGATTTTAATCAGACATTTCCTGAAGCTAAAACAGTTTATCCAACAAAAGAAGGTCTTTGGGAAGCGTATCCAATTGAACCTGAGTTTCTACCTTCAGGCTATTCATTTCAAATTGATATGACATCTCCTTCTTGTCGATTACTTAATCAACCTTATAATCCTGATGATGAATTAACTCAATACTATATTATTGATGGTTATATTGTTTCAAATAATATAGATGTCTTACCCTATGATGATAATAGTGATGGGGTAAAAACATTAGATTATGATTTTATGTACTCCGATCACAATCCAGTTGTTTTAAAATTTCTATTACAATAGAGGAATCTTATGAATACAAAAGAGATGCAAAAAGAAGTGTTTGAACGTGTTGAACAACTTATAGATACGCATGGCCCCAGATTAGCTGGAACAAAGGAAAGTCTTGATTGTGCAGATGAGATATATAATGAGTTGATGTCATTTTGTGATCGCACCAAAAAAGAAGACTTTCATGTATATAAAGGTGCTTTTCTAGGATGGATTAGAATACTTGTTACGTCATTTATCTTAGGGGTTATCGCATTATGGTTTGGGTACCCTATGATTGCTCTTGGATTAGCAAGTATATCTATCATTATTTTAACACTTCAATTTTTCTTGTACTTACCACTTTTGGATCGTTTATATCCTAAAAGAAAAGCAAGAAATGTTTTTGGAATTATTGAACCAACTAAAGAAGTAAAACAACAAGTCATTATAAGTGGACACCACGATAGTGCACATGTCTTTAATTTTTTTATTCATCAACCAAATCTTTATAATTTAAGAACAACAGGATCCATTTTTTTCGTTATACTTATGGTATTATTATCACTTTTTCAACTCGTTTTTAGTGAAGTATATACTTTTACTAAGATCTCAAATGTGATTTTAAGTTTGGGTGTACTACTTGTGATACAAATGTGGTTTTTCTCATCAAAGAAAGCTGCTCCTGGAGCTGGCGATAATTTAGTTGCTTCCTCAATAGCAATCACATTAGGAAAGTATTTTAAGCAACAAAAAAATGATGGAAAAGGGTTAGAACATACACGGATTATTGTTACGAGTTTTGATGCTGAAGAAGAAGGTTTACGTGGAGCACGAGCATTTGCTAAAGTACATCATGAACATTTTATTAAAACGAAAACATATTTACTTAATATGGATTGTCTCTATGATGAAAAAGAACTTTTCTTTTTAACATCAGATCTCAATGATTTTGTTAAACTCGATGAAAGTTTAGCAAATGAACTTGTAGAGACAGCAAAAAAAATAGGGATAAAAACAAGAACTCAAAGACAAGCATTCCTTACTGGTGGAACAGATGCTGCTGAACTTGCGAAAAAGGGTTGTCATGCAACAACACTTATTGGAATGCCATGGACCAATCAGTCACGAAGTTTGGTTTATCACACGCCTAATGATACACTAAAACATGTGAGTCCGAAAGTTGTAGAAGATGCGATATCCATATATATTAGATGGATAATCGAGAAAGATATGATTTAAAGGGGGATATTTCCCCTTTTTTGTTTAAAGATTTTATATGTTATAATGAATTTAAACTTAAATAAAGAGGTCATCTATGAAAGAGTCAACACTTAAAAGATCAAAAATGTATGAATGCTCGTTTCTAACACTTTATGAAGATGATGTGAAACTAGAAAGTGGAATGAAAAGCAAGCGTGTTGTAATTAAACATCCTGGTGGAGCATGTGTTCTTCCGATTACCAAGGATGGTAAAGTTATCTTAACAAAACAGTTTAGGTATCCCATTAATCAAGTGAGTATAGAAATACCTGCTGGTAAAAAAGATGATGCCTTAGAGAATAGTTTGACTTGTGCAAAAAGAGAGTTAGAAGAAGAAACTAGTTATCAATCAGATCATTATGAACATATCTTCACCCTTCATCCTTGTGTAGGGTATTCTGATGAAAAACTTGATATCTTTTTGGCAATTGACTGCTATAAAGTTGAACAACCACGACCTATGGATGAAGATGAAGATATCGATGTCATGATTGTTGATCGACTAGAGATTAAAAATCTATTAAAAAATGGATCGATTACTGATGGAAAAACAATTATAGCACTACAATACTATCTAGCGATGTGAAACTATGAAAAAAAGAAGAATTGATAAGCAACAAGACGTTCTTTTAAGTCTATTAAGACCCCTTGTTCGCCTTTGGATGCGTCATGATAGTAAGCGAAAGGTATTCTTAGGTGAAGGAATTGATCTAAAACGTAAGGAACCTTATGTCATGCTCGCAAACCATACATTTACATTTGATGTTATACATGTCCCTCTTCCTTTTAAAAGAGTGCCTTTTATTGTTGCTAACCAAACATTATTTAAGAAAAAAGCAACTAAATTTTTAGTTAGTCAAGTCGCGCATGTTATCAGTAAACAAAAAGGACAAAGTGATACATCAACAGTAAGAGATTTAATTGGAGCTGTAAAAAGAGGGTATCCTATATTGATTTTTCCAGAAGGGGATTCTACATTTTTCGGAGAAACTGGTCATATTGAAGAATCTACAATGAAGTTGATAAAAAAACTAGAATTAGATGTGATCACATGTAACGTTAAGGGTGGTTATTTATCCAAGCCTAGATGGGCGACTGGTAAACGCAAAAATCGTTATGCAGAGTTTCATTATGAACTTTCTTTATCTAAAGAAAATGTAAAAGAATTATCGGTAGAAGAAATTAGTGAAATTGTGAAAGAAAAACTCTATCATAATGCATATGATTTTCAGAAAGAATTTCATATTTCACATCCAGGGAAAAATCTTTCAGAAGGTTTAGAAGATGTTCTTTATGTATGTCCAGTATGTCATCAATTACATCACATACGAACTGAAAAAAACACAATAACTTGTCAATTTTGTCAAACAAAGGGTTATGTAGATGAATATGGATTTATTCAAGGATTTCCATATGACAATCTGATTGAATGGAATAAGTTTCAAAGACAATTTAAAGACGAATTAAGAAAATCCGAGATACAATCAGAAGCAATCATGTATTTTGTCAATGATGAAAACTTAAGTTTAGAAAAAATAGGTAAGGTTTGTTTAAGTTACAAAGATGACCATTTTTCGGTTGAAGGAAGTTATCATCAGCAAATACCAGTGGTAAATATAGCAACACCAACATTAACTTTGCGTTGTGATTTTTCTTTCTTTTATGATGGAAGAAATTATTTATTTAAACTTGATCATTACGCTTTAGCATTTCTTAGAATTGCACAGGATAAATACTAAATTTCTTAAAAAGGTATGGAATTGTAAGGGCTTTCAGTATATAATGAAAGTAATGACATGAACGATGCCTAAAAGGAGATTTTTTTACTATGGAAATGACTGCTTATATCAAGGAAACGCGAGGCCCAGGCTTCAAGAAAGTGACAAAACAAGTTCCTGATAACTTAAAAAGTGATGAAGTTCTTATCAAAGTTTTAGCAACATCAATTTGCGGAACAGATGTTCACATTTACAAATGGGATAGATGGAGTCAAGGTCGTATTAAACCACCACTAACTGTGGGTCATGAATTTTCTGGAAGAGTCATTAAAATAGGTTCTGATGTTAAACACATTCAAATAGGTGATATTGTATCCGCCGAAACACATATTGTCTGTGGAACTTGTGAGTTTTGTAAACGAGGTGAATATCACGTTTGCGAAAACACAAAAATTATTGGTGTTGATACAGATGGATGTTTTGCAGAATATGCAAAAATGCCCGCTTATAATTTAATTGTTAACAAAACAAATACTGAACCTAAATATTTATCAATTCAAGAGCCACTTGGAAATGCTGTTCATACGATGCTTCATTTTGATATAGTTGATAAAACAGTTGCTGTTGTTGGTTGTGGACCTATTGGATTAATGGGAGTGAACATAGCGAAAGCAATGAAATCAAAAAAAATCATTGCTATTGAAGTGAATGATTACCGTATTAAACTTGCAAAAGAACTTGGTGCTGATGTTGTCATTAATCCACTTAAAGAAGATGTAATCAAGCGTGTTTTAGAAGAAACAGATGGTAGAGGTGTTGATGTTGTCACTGAGTTTTCTGGAAACAAAGAAGCAATCGAACAATCGTTTAAATATGTTAAAGCTGGCGGTAAAATGTCAATGCTTGGCATTGTAAGTTCTAATATTGAACTAGATTTATCAAATGATGTGGTGTTTAAAGGAGTAAGTATTTATGGTGTTGTTGGTAGACGTATGTTTGAAACATGGGATCAACTCACTCAAATGATTCATAATCATCAATTAGATTTAGAGAGAATTATCACACATTTTTATCCATTTGACCAAATGGAAGAAGCCATGGCAACAATGATTTCTGGTAACAGTGGCAAAGTTGTCTTAGTTCTCGAATAAGGAGGTATTATGGCTAGTATTGAACACAAGTTACAAGAGTTAAAGGACCAAGGCACTTATCGCATCCTTCCAGTTAATGAGGGCCCTTGTGAGGCTATTATTCGCTTGAATGGAAATGATGTTATCAATTTGTCTTCTAATAATTACTTAGGGTTTGCAAATCACCCACGTATTAAAAATGCTGCTATTCAAGCTATTGAAAAATACGGTGTTGGAGCTGGTGCTGTTAGAACAATCGTTGGAAATATGAATATTCATGAAGAACTAGATCAAGTTATTGCTAAGTTTAAACATGAAGAAGCAGCACTTGTTTTTCAATCGGGCTTTGCATGTAATGCAGGTGTTATTCAAGCAATCACTGATGAAAAAGATTTAATTATCTCTGATGAACTTAATCACGCATCAATTATTGATGGTGTTCGTCTTTCAAAGGCACAAAGAGCAGTGTTTAAACATTCGGATATGAAAGATTTAGAGCGTGTTCTTATTGAAAAACGTGAAATGTTTGAAAATGTATTAATCATTACCGATGGTGTTTTTTCAATGGATGGGGATATTGCAAAATTACCAGAAATTGTAAAACTGGCTAAAAAGTATCGTGCAATGACATATGTTGATGATGCTCATGGATCAGGTGTGTTAGGACATTCTGGGCGAGGTACTGTGGATCATTTTAAATTACACGGTCAAGTTGACTTCATCATTGGCACATTATCGAAAGCTATCGGTGTTGTTGGTGGTTATGTTTGTAGTTCTAAGACGGCACGAGACTGGTTACTCCACCGTGGAAGACCTCTGTTATTTTCTACTGCTATGATGCCAGCAGCAGCTGCAGCAATCATTGAAGCATTTCATATGCTAGAAGAAACCACTGAGTATACGGATCGTTTATGGGATAATGCGAAATATTTCAAGAGTAAATTAGTAGATAAGGGGTTTGATATTGGACATAGCGAAACTCCGATTACGCCTATAATGGTGGGTGACGAAGCACAAACCATTGCCTTCTCGAAAGAACTATTGAAAAAAGGGGTTTACGTATCAGGTATTGTTTTCCCTACAGTTCAGCGTGGAAAAGGTCGGATTCGCTGTATGGTATCAGCACTTCATACCAAAGAAATGCTTGATAAAGCAGTAGGAATTATTTATTCAACAGCTAAAGACATGTCTATATTATAATTCCCTTTATCAGTAAATAACATGACATCAAAAACATTATGAATATATGATAAAATATAGACATATGAATTGAGGTGTTGTTATGAATACTATGAATACAAACAATCACATGTTTAAGGTCCTTTTTTAGGACCTTTTATTCTTGAGTAAAATATTCTTATCGATAAAAACCAGACTCATCTTTTAATCGATTTACCACAGTAAAATATATGCAAGAAGTCATAACAAAAATCAATCCCTATCCATATCTTCGCTTACACATCTAATTATTCAGCATTCTCAGTTATACATCAGTGATTCAATAAGATATTTGATTAGCGAAGGTTTTAAAGGAATTGTCATAACGAATGAATCTATTAAAAAATGAGTTAATTTTTTCTGATATTCGATTGGAGATTAAAACCACTGAATCATTATCAAATCAACTCCTATTATTCGATCATGTTATGTTTGAATTTATTCCTATGAAATTCTTACCTTACTCTGAGATGTTTATGATCTATGAACCTCAACAAAAAGCATTATAGAAAGCATCACATCTTTATTAAACTTAAAATATCCGAATTATGACGTTATTGTTACAAACAATGTTCCTCAAAAAGCTTTGAAATTAAAATATTTTTTCAAAGTAACTAGAAATAGATTTGCATCATGCTATAATAAACATACATAAAAATGAAATGAGGATCTATTCATGGATCAGATTAAACGCTTTGATTTCGATATGAAACCTAGAAAAGAAAGAATATTTTTAACACCTCTTGCTTTTTTGTTAAGTTTTCCTGCTGTTTGGAAGAAACGGCTTAAAATTAATAAAGTCAATATGAAAGGTTTAAAACCTCCATATATTTTGCTTTGTACACATCATGCTTTTTTAGATTTTAAGGTAACAACTGCGGCTATTTTTCCTCATCGAGCAAACTATATTGTTGCTATTGATGGATTCATTGGGCGTGAATGGTTACTTAGAAATGTAGGTGGCATTGCTAAACGCAAGTTTACCAATGATACAAAACTTGTTAAGCAGATAAAGTATAGTTTGGATAAATTAAAGAATATTGTTGCAATTTACCCAGAAGCTCGATATTCATTAATAGGAACAACAGCTATTCTTCCAGATTCTTTAGGGAAAATTGTAAAGTTGATGAAGCATCCTGTTGCTGTTTTAAATATGCATGGTAATTATTTATCAGAACCCGTTTGGAATTTAAAACCTCGTAAAGTTAGAATTGCAGCGGATATGACTCAAATTATCACAAAAGATGAAATTGAGAATTTGAGTGTTCCAGATATCAATCAAAGAATTAATGATGCATTTATTTATGATGAGTATCAATGGCAATTTGATAATAAAGTAAAAATTGATTTCAAGGGACGTGCAGAAAACATACACAAAGTACTTTATCAGTGTCCACATTGCTTAATGGAACATGAAATGGATTCAAAAGGTCATCAGATTTGGTGTAATCATTGTCATAAAACATATGAAATGGATGTCTATGGCAAACTTAAGGCTACCGAGGGAGAAACAGAGTTTTCTCATATTCCAGATTGGTATGAGTTTGAAAGATCTCAAGTAAGAAAACAAATTGAGGAAGGTAAATATCATTTTGAAGATGATGTTCTGATAGAATCGTTACCAAATGCTAAAGGATATATTCCTCTCGGTGAAGGTCATCTTATCCATAGTCATTCTGGATTTGTGTTAACTGGTCAAGAAATAGATAAACCTCTTCACTTAGTTAAAGAACCATTATCGTTATACTCTCTTCATATTGAATATGATTATATGAAAAAAGGTGATTGCATCGATTTATCTACATTTGATGATACATATTATATCTATCCCAAAAACAAGAAGAATGTTGTAACAAAACTTCATTTTGCAGTTGAAGAGATCTATAAAATTGAAAAAGAAAAATTAAAATCAAAGATGACTCAGAACGATTAATAATCAAGGGCTTTGCCCTTTTTTATATGTTATAATGAAGTAGAGGTAACTGACTATGAAAATACAATGTAAGGGCTTAAAAAATGTGATTGAGCCAATCACAGAGCCTAGAATGAAAATCAAATATATGCTTCCAGGTGAAGAAGCTCTCTTAACATCTACAAAGAAGTTTGTTGAAGAAAGTGATTTATCTATTAAATCAGAGATAAGAACAAAAGTCATTTGCCCTATTTTTTATCAATGTGGGGGGTGTGATATGCTCCATGTTGTTTATAAAGAACAACTAAAGTTAAAAGAAGATTATTTAAATAAGTTATTTGCTCAAGTCAATTATCAACACAAAATACAAGTCGTTGACAATAAAGAACCACTACATTATCGACATAAAGTTGTTTTATCAGCTACCACGATTAAAAACAAACTACGTCTAGGTTTATATCGTGAAAAAACGAAAGAAGTCATTCCATTCTTAAAGTGTTTTCTTCATGATACAAAAGCAAATCTTGTCTTGGAAACCATTGAAGAACTTCTGAATAAATATAAAATAACTGCTTATGATATTGATAAAGGTTTCGGAATAATCAAACATATACTTATTCGTAAAAGCTTTGTGAATCAGACAATGCTTGTCGTTTTTGTAACAAATGGGAATTTACTACCTAATTATAAAAAAATCATGAGTGATTTGAGATTAAAACACCCAGAGGTAACATCCTTCGTGCAAAACATTCATCATAAGAAAACGCATTTAGTCTTGTTAGAAGATGAAAAAGTTCTTTTTGGACCAGGCTATATTTATGATGAAATCAATGGATTAAAATTTCGTCTATCATCACGATCTTTTTATCAAGTAAATCCACTTCAAATGATAAAATTATATCAAAAAGCGTTAGATTTGCTTCAAATTAAAAACACCGAAACAATTATAGATACATACTCGGGTATAGGTACGATTTCATTATTAGCTGCGAAATATGCAAAAGAGGTGATAGCAATTGAGAGTAACCCAAAAGCTCACCAGGATGCAGTAAATAATAAGAAAGAGAACTCTGTAAGTAATTTAAAACTTGTCAATGATGATGTTGAGCGCTTCATGAACTTCTATCAAGGTACAGTTGATGGATTAATTATGGATCCAACAAGAGAAGGAGCAACTGAGAAGTTCTTAAGTGCAGTTATAAAGCTTAAGCCAAAGAAGATTGTTTATATTTCTTGTGAACCGGAAACTCAAGTAAGAGATCTTTTGATACTTAAGAAAAAATATCATATTGTTTCTGTTGTTGGTTTCGACATGTTTTCAAATACAGTGAATGTGGAGTCTATCGCATTACTATCATTAAAATAGCACTTGTTGTATACTTGATAACACGACATCTCATATATATTGATAAATATCAGCCTTCAGATGACCTTCATAGGTATTTGGTGGTTGTTTTCTTTATGTGTTTATATTCAAAACTTAAAAAAGGTATAAAATTATCATTTTTAGCCCATACTTAAATATTTTTAAATAACTAGCTACATCCGTTTTGAAAGGATTAATTTTGCTAAAAACAGTACAACAATACCTGCAAACATGATAAGTGCTAAAACAATTGAAATCCAAATAAAAGGATCACCCATAAATCCAAATACGACAATACATATGACATTAAAGAATAAAACTGCATAAAGCGTAATGGTTGATGCTTTTCCTTCAATAGCTTTAATTCGTTCATCATTATCTGCAACTTTTAAGCGATCTTGGATTTTTTTGTTGAATTTAATAAAACCAGCAACTATCATGAATACAACCGATAAACCAGAAAACATACCTTTAATAAATTCAGGTAAAAAGTTTGCACTTTGATCAAATGATACAATCGTTGATAAAACTAAACCAATTAAAAATAGAATCTCGAAATAAACTCTTTTAAATCTTTTCATCATAATTCTCCTCATATATAAAAATATCTTCAATCTTTAAATCAAAATAATAAGCTAGTTTATAGGCCAAGAGTATGGAGGGATTATATCGACCATTTTCAAGTGACCCTATGGTTTGTCTAGATACGCCCATGGCTTTCGCTAAGTCTTCTTGTTTTATTCCACGTTCTTGTCTTAATCTTTCTAAAATATTCTTCAAATCGTCACCCCGATGGAAAGTTAACTTTACATTTAGTATATCAATAAACACATAGAG
>CAYJBI010000023.1:0-14867 GCA_964368345.1 uncultured Mariniplasma sp.
ATCTAAAATGGTGCCATTAAAATCCCAAAAAATATATTTCATATAAATCCTCACTTGTGGTAGGGATGATGTTTTAAGATCATAAAACCTCTATAAATCTGTTCAATTAAAATCAATCTCATTAACTGATGTGGAAATGTCATTTTAGAAAATGAAATTTGACTGTTCGCTCTTTTCATAACCTCATCTGATAAACCATATGAACCACCAATAACAAATACTAAATCTTTGGTTTGATACGTCATCTTTTCATCTAAAAGTTTTGAAAAGTCTTCACTTGACATCATTTTACCTAAAATAGCTAAAACAATGACATCATCAGAATCTTTAATCTTAGATAAAATACGATCGCCTTCAATAGTTTTCCCTTGTTCAGATGCTTCATCTTGAACTTCGATAACATCCATTTTTATAGGGCATTGTTTTAAATAATATTTCATACTTTCTTCAAGACCCTTTTGATTCACTTTTCCAACACCTATAATTTTAATCATAGTTTAATTACCGGAAGTCCTTCTTGTGAAGCATAATAAACTGTTACTTTCGTTGGATCATCAAAAGCTTTAACTATCGCTTCATCGATATCATCAATACAATTACAGTCCTCTGAAATATGAGTAACTACCCAAATCGTTTGTTTTTGAACAAGCTTATTCATTAAACGTGCAGCATCTTCATTTGATAAATGCCCTTTTTCACCAACAATTCGTTTCTTCAATAAAAAGGGACGTGCTGATTGAAATAAGGTAAAAGGATTATGATTAGCTTCTAATAAATAACAATCTGCATTAGATAATAAAGGATGATAGCTTTCATCAACATATCCCGTATCTGTTAAAAGAACCATCTTATGTTCATCATTTTCAATCACATAACCAACCGGTTCTTCTGCATCGTGGGATAGCATAAATGGTGTAATCTGTAAATCTTGATAATGAAAAGGGATATCAGCTTCGATAATATGTGTTTGATGAAACATGTTAACAACATCCACAGGAAGGCTATTGTATGTTCCTCGAGTTAAGAAAACATCTTCAATTGAACCATATTTTAGAAGCATTTTTAAACCCATAACATGATCACTATGTTCATGTGTAATCAATAATGCTTTAACATCGAAAATGTTCTCTTGATAGTCTGTCATCTTCTGTTTAATTTTTTGATATGAAATACCAGCATCTATGAATAATTTGACACTTCCTACTTTTAAGTAGGTTATGTTTCCTTTTGAGCCACTAGCAAGTACAAATATTTCCATTTCATTTCACCTTCTTTTATCTTATCATAAAAATGTGTGAGATTTACGAATAAAATGAAAGTGGTTGCATAACCCTGTAAAAAATGCTATATTATAAATGCTTGTATGAAATACATTGAAGGAGTGAACACAATGAATCAAACAAAAACACTAAGAAAACTTGCAATATTTGTGCTAATCTTTGCAGGTCTACTTACGTTAGCCGCATGTAAAAGTAGTGACAAAACTCCTTACGGTAGCATCTCTGACGACCCCTATCTAACGATTGGTGACATCACCGTAACGGAAAAAGAATTATATGATCAATTGCGTATGCAAGGTGCATCAGTTTTAGCAAATATGGTCGATGAAAAGATATTTGCTGATCAAGTTAATGAAGTAAGAGCTTCTATCCTTGCTGGAGATGAAGACTTAAATACTTACTTGGATGAAACCATTAATAACGCCATTCACAAAGTAACTGATTTAGAAGATCTTGATAAACTTTACACAGAAAATCAAGATAGATTTGTTCGTAATGTTGAACAATTCGTAGATTCTTTATATCTTTTAGATAATACGATTGACATCTCTGCTGTCAAAGCAAGTATCCTCGGATTAGCTGATCATTATAAAGGTTATTCAAATATTCCTCTTCTATTAGATCGTTATCAATTAAGAGCAACTCAAAAGAATTATGCTAAGGGATTACTTGAAGCAGAAGTTTTAGATGAAGATGATAAAAATTATATTACTGAAGCAAACTTAGTTAATTACTACACAACTAACTTACAAGGTAGATATGATGTCGATGCTCTCGTTATTCGTTTTATTAACTTAAACGAAGCAAATGCTGCACTTTATCAAGCTAGCATTAAATCAGATTCTAAAGGTCAATGGTATAAGATTCCTGACATTAGAATTACATCTGGTAACCCAGGTTATGTTGATTTAAATGATGTATCACAGACTGGTTATGGTCATATCGTAACTATTTTGACTGATTTAGGTTTATTATCTAAATTAGGTGAAAACCGTGAAGATCGTTCACAACTATCTGTTCAAGATTATGAAAACTACTACAAGCGTTATGTTATTACTACACAACGTGAAACTGGTAGATCAGATGACGCATTAACCGCAGCACAGGTTAAAGATGAATTCGTCAAAATCTATAACATTTTAAATCCAGCAAACAAAGTTGAAATAGCAGTTGATGGTTCAATCGTAGCACAATCAGGTTCAGCTTATACTTCTACTTTAACTTATGATGAATTAACAAAACTTAACTCAAGTTTAAGAAGTCACGTTTATACAACACTTACAGCTGAGTCACAAATGGATGATGTCCTTGATTTAACTGTTCAAAAGCCTTTCTCATCACGTGTTCAAACATTTGGAAACTTCCGTTACCTTGTTTACAAAATTGATGATGCTTCAGACACTGAAGAAGGCATTTTAGTTGAAAGTGAAGATGATGAAAACGTAAAAGTGTTTGCAGATACTGTAGCTGCAAAAGCTCAAAAAGATCTTTCATTTGAAAAACTTATTGAAAGCAAACTCACTGACACTTATGTTGGTGATACTGTTTCTAAACTTTATGAAGATAAAGAATTAAACATTTATGATAAAGTCGTTCGTGCATTCTATGAACAATCTTATGGTTATGAAGGTTCAGATAAAGATAAATCAGGCGATGTAATTGCATCAATCGATGGCAAAGACATTACTGTTGATGAATTTTTTGAAAGACTTGAAGCATCTTATGGTATTAATTTATCTTTAGATATCGCATCTAACAAGTTACTTCTAAAGTCAGATAAATATAAGATTGATCAAGAAGATTCTGATTCATTTAAGACTCAATTCGAAGACATTATCAGTCAGTTCTCTGCAGATAACTTCGCAACTTCAGGATTCCCTGCATCAATGGGTCGTGAAGCATTCTTGCTTCTTGCATTCGGTGCTAAGACTAACCAAGAAGCTATTAATCAATTATATGTATATCCAGAATTAAGACAACAATACATCGATGATTTAGAAGCTCATTATGGTACTGATGATTACACTGTATACGAAAAGCTTGCTGATTTAGCAGCACTTCAATACAACAACTATAAATCAATTACCGTTAGCCATTTACTTGTCTACTTCGATCAAGATGGCGATGGTTCACCAGATAACCCTCAAGAATACTTAGATGAACTTGATACTGCATCAAAAGATCAAGTATTAAACGGATTAGTTGAACTTGTCGAACTTGTTTATGATCGTGTTGGAAATTATACTGGAGATGCAGCTGGTTTAACTGCAATTGCTACTGAATTTAACAATTCAGGACGTATCCTCCGTGGTAGTGTAACTCCTCCTTATGATTATCAAATCGAACAATTATGGGCTGAATATCGTCAATTAGGATTCTACTTAAAGTTTGAAAACATTTCATCACAAATTACAAATACTTCAAACTTTATCACTGGTTCTTCTGTTCTTGATCCTGTCTTCTATAACCGTGCGATGGAACTTCATCAACAACTTGTTGAAATTGAAGATGATGATGCTAAATTCCCACTCCTAGATTTATATGGAACAGTCATTACAAAAGAAGCTTTAGACGAAGTTAAGAGTGATTTCGGTTGGCATTTAATTCTTGCTACTCAAATGGGTAAAAAGACTTCTGCAGTCTTCAAAGCAGAAGATGATGAAGATGGTAAATATGTATCAACTGATAAAACATTAAATGTTTATAATGAAGATTCAGTAACATTAACAGCTTCTCAAATCGAATTCTACATCAAGGAAGAAAAATCTGAAGAAGGTGTTGTCCTTCCTGTTGATGTTCAAACTGCAGTCAATAGTTATTTAACACCAATCCTTACAAGATATAAGAGCACAAATATGCAAAGAGAATTAATCTTCTCACTTGTTGAAGATGCACAATTCGTAGACCAATCAGGTACTGCACGATTCAATGTTATTCGCGAAATCAATATTCGCCAATTAAATGAATACATGTTATCCGATGATGGTGTATATGATCTAAACTATTTCAACCTATATGGTTCATGGTTTACAGTTCTTAAATCAGGTTTATAAGATATAAAACAGGCGGCTACTTCGGTAGTCGCTTTTTTTGTAGACTTTGATATAAATAAAAAATCACTCGAAAGTGATTTAATAAAGGTAGCTATTTGATTTTATGTTTATAAAACTTCATTTTATCCATAACTGAAATCATTTGAGTAAATGTTCCATCAACTGTTTCTTTTAAACTTTCACCAAGCACGGTAAACTTCGAATCAATCGTATCAATGAACCACAAGAGTAATGCTTCACCTGTCTGTGGTTTCTTAGGTGATCCAAAATTGAGTTGACCGTGATGAGCTAAAATCATATGTTTAAGCATGAGTACTTCTTCTGCATCTTGATAGCCTAAATCACGAGATACGCGATCGATATCTACTGTCTGCATAACAAGATGACCGATCAAAAGACCTTCTTTTGTGTATTCACCATCAACACCACTAATCTCAGAAATCTTTGACATATCATGTAATATCGTTCCTGCATACAATAAATCTTTATTCAAGTAAGGATAAACATGTAGAAATGGATCAATCAATTTGAGCATGGTATATGTATGATGTGATAATCCACCGACATATGAATGATGAAATTTGGTTGCCGCTGGGTGAAGATAAAATCGTTTTTCATTTTCTTTATAAATCGTTTTTGTAATCTTTTTTAAGATTTCATTATCAATCTTGTTTAAATAGGATTCAATGCCTTTTTTGATTTGCATCATTGGAATAGGTGCATATACATAAAACTTTTCTAAGATTTCTTCAAGTGCCTCATCGTTCAAGACTGTTTCAGCAGGAGTAATTTTCATACATTTTAAGACAAGTTCATCTTCAATTTTAACAACTGCTAAAGCTTCAAACTGATAAACCTTACCCATGGATATTTCTGATAATTGTTCAAACTCTAATTTTAGGTTAATATGTTCTCCCTCAGTTGTCATCACTGTCGTATTACAAAAATGAGCTCCACTATTAATCGATTCAACTTTAGCAACAATCGTATATGTTTGATTAACATTTAGTTCCATTGGTTTACTCCTTTATATGTGATAGAAGATATTCTTCTAACACATTTTTTTCATTTTTAAGACGCTTATTGAGAACTTCAATCACCATTTCAGTCTGCATTTGCTTAACCCATGCTCCTGCTTTTTTATTTGTTAATGTAATCATTTCAGTAGCTCTTAACTTTAAGTCTAAATCACTTTGAATCGGTAGATTTTCATAATCTCTTTCAATTTGTTGTTTGTAGTTTTTCGCCTTACCAAGCAAATGTGCGACACGATTACCTAAGAGACACAAATCTAAACCATACGTGTATAAGGTATAAGAATCATAGGGTTGCTCTAACTTAGCAAGATAACTTCCCATTTCATAACGATGACGATGTTTATTTGAAAACTTCCATTCAGAAGGTACACTGCCATGAAGTGTAAAAGCCATTGTAAAAAATGCATCAACATAGGGCATTTCATCAAGTGTTTGAATAAATAAAAGTCCTTCTTTTAACCCAGGTAATATGTCAAAAACACCTGTTGTAATCATCGATTGAACAGCTCTTTTAAGGTAACTTCCCTTAAACATTTTAATCATTTCATTAAGAATACGTTCGTTCGAAACTTCCCTGATTTTATGTCTCAATTGGAAAATTGCATCTCTTGTTTGTTTTTCAATTTGGAAACCTAACTTCGCTTGGAAATAAAAAGCTCTCATCATACGAAGCGCATCTTCTTCAAATCTCACAAGTGGATCTCCGATGGCACGAATAAGTTTGTTATTTAGATCTTCTTTTCCACCAACATAATCGATGATCTGCATCTGAGAATCCATTAGCATACCGTTAATTGTAAAGTCTCTTCTTTTTACATCATCTTCTGCGGTTGCTACAAAGCTAACCTCTTCAGGATGACGTGAATCTTGATACTCTCCATCAATACGATATGTTGTCACTTCAAATTGATCAGTACCAAAAACAACCGTCACAGTGCCATATTTTATTCCTGTGGGTACAGTTTTAAAATGCTTAGCTACCTGATAGGGTTTTGCGTTAGTTGTAATATCGATATCACTTGTTGGTATTCGAAGTATGTAATCTCTCACTGCTCCACCAACAATATATGCTTCATAACCATTTTGCTTTAAAATATTTACTACTTTTAATGCTTTTTGTATTGTACTCATTATTTTCACCGTTATTATTATACCATGTATTTTTAAATATATTTATCACTTATCCAGGCTCACATAAAAAAATACCGAAAGTTATCTTAATCGGTATTTATGAAGCGTTTAATCTTTTATAAATATGCCAACACCAATCACATCTGGACCAATATGTGCGCCAACAACTGGAGTTGAAGGTGCTTCATAAAGATTCTCTAGCCCTAATTCTTCTTTCAATGTTTCAATAAAAAAGTCTCTTAATCTTGGGTTACCTGTATATAAAATATATGCATCAAATGATCTTCCATTAGCATACGCTTGGACTTTGCTCGCGATTGAAGATAGCGCATTTTTAATATTTCTAATTTTTTCAATTGAAACAATATGTCCTGATTCTTGTACTTGTAATATCGGTTTAATCTTTAAAAGCTTTCCCATAAATGCTTGTGCACCAGATAATCTTCCATTTAAAACTAACTGAGTTAATGAATCAACAGCAAAGAAAATGGTGTTTTTCTTTCGCATCGCACTTAGTTTTTCTTCAATCTCGTCTAATGATTTACCCATTTGAAGCATCTTATCAGCTTCAAGTGCAAATAAACCTTCAGAAAAACAAACTGTTTTTGTATCAAATACACGAATTTTCATTTTATCTTCAAGTTCTTTAGCAGCAAGCTTAATTGCATTATGTGTTCCAGATAAAACTGATGCAATCGTTGTTACAAAGACTTCATCATACCCTTCATGATAAAGTGATTCAAAAAATTGAATCAGTTCACCGATAGCTGGTTGACTCGTTTTAGGTACCATATCAGGATGTTCACGCATCATTCGATAAAAATCATCCGCTTTTAATTCGGATCCATCAAGATAGGATTGTTCATTCATAAAAATTTTAATTCGTATAACCCTAACATGATGTTCAAACGGGTAATAGTCTAGACCACCTGTGGATGTATCTACAATGATTTTTTTCATAATTGCCCCCTTTTGATGTAAGCATTTATATGCTATCATAAAATGAAATAAGTGTAAATATGATATACTACAAATGGTGATTAAATTGCGTTATTTAAAAGAAAAAGTAAGTTATAGATATGAAATCAATAAATCGCTTTTTATTGCTATCCTATATCCTCTTTTTGATCAAAAAGATATTAATAACTTGATATTTCAGACAAAAATAGATTATCCAAAAGCAACTCACTACTGTAGTGCTTCACTATTTGGAAGTCATCAGGAACAACAAACAGCCTCTGATGATGGTGAACCTTCAAGAACAGCAGGCATCCCTATTTTAGAAGTTTTAAAGCATCATGATGTAACAAACGTTTTATGTGTCGTCATCAGATACTTTGGAGGTATTAAACTTGGTGCTGGTGGTTTAGTTAGAGCATATTCAAAGGCTGCCTCTGAAGTTATCAAAACTGCGAAGTTCTTTTCAAAAAAGTATGTTTTAACCTATATCATTACCTTCAACTATCAAGATATTGATACTATTGATCGTTATTTAAAAGAAAAAGCAACCATTATCGATAAAATATTTAACGAAACAGTCACTTATCATCTCTATTTAAACGCTGATACTCATTCAATTGATGATATCCTCTACCTAATGATTCATCATGAAACATCAAATCCAAAACTACTCTATATCGATGAGTAGTTTTTTATTCGAAGAATCCATAAGGATATGATGATCCTTCCATTGCATTTTTTAACCAATTACTTCTTACTTGTAAATAATTTAATACAAACTCCACTTGAAGTTCGTGCGTATGAAGATCTACCATCTCTTGTGGATTTGGCCAAATATACGTATCTAAAATAGGCCATCTTTCAAAATTGCGTTCAGCCATACCACTGATTGAATGATATAAAGTAGGAATTAACTCTTCCATAACAGGTAATACATCTTGATAATACACTTCAAAACGTTGACTAAACTTTGCACGAATGATGGGAATTTTCATCAGTAATATAAACATCCGATTTTTCCATTCACGCATACCATACCAACCTTCAGGCCCATTTCCATAATCATTATAATTGGTATTGCCATATGCAAAATCAAAATCCCAAAGGGGACCATATGAAATGGGACCATCTTTATGCTTTATCATGAAGACAGAACTCCATCCAACATCAATATTTTTTGTAATTTCATGAATCAATAGAAAATCAATAGCTTGATCAACATTTAAATAGTTCTCATAACCTGATTGATTAATAAGTGCATTTTCAAGTTCAATCATATAGTTTTCTAAATAACTTGAATGTCCATTTATATAATTGATATCATCAGGATCTGGATCTTTTATTTGATATGCATGACGATCAACTGTAAACCAATCATGTCCAACAACTTCATTTTGTTCATAAAAACGCATATCTAATTCAAATAGGTAATCTGTATTAAGTACACCCGCTTCTGCATTTAAATCAAGCTTATTTGGATGATTCTCCACTTGTTCAGTTAAAAGATAAACACCTAAATACTCTTGATTAATATATAGTTCGATAAACCGGACTGGAAGCGTATATGAAATATTTGAAAACAGCGTTGACATTTTATGTGTAATTGCATTTCGAATAAGTGATTTATCTGCAAATTCTGCAAGTAAAACATAGTTTTTAGCTTCTCTCATACCTAAAATGGATGTGTTTTTATCAAATCGTAGACGATAAGGCTTTTTTTCATACACATTCCACGTAGAATTTCCTCTACCTCTAATCTTTGCAAAAGTGGTATCATGAGTCATCTCTTTATTCCCATTAACTTTTGTTTCAACTACAACCGATGTCTGTAAATACTCATCTTTATTGATTTGACTGATATCTCCATCAACATGAAGATATATTTTAGTTTGATTTAACCCCGAATCAAGAGCAACTAAAGTCACCTCTTTTTCTATATCTAACGTGCTGTTATTCTTTGATATTGAAATTTTAAACATTCCTTTTTTATCAAAAAATGGTGATTCATAAACGAATTCACCTTCATTCACTTGATCGAAAAGTGTGTAAGTCACCTGATAAGTATCACTTATGTTGAGCTTAAAATTGCTATTGATTTCATCAGGTATTTGTTCAATCATCGTATTTTCAAGACTCTTTAAGTCTTCCATGATTTCTTCTTCTGTCATACACGACATTAAAAAGAGTAGTACCCATAAAAATATAAAAAATATAGATATCTTTTTCATTTTTCACCTATAAAAAAGCATAGGAAATTCCTATGCTAATTGAAATAACCTACTAATAATTGTGATAGTTTAACCATAATTTCAGCAAGCAAATGTGCTGAAATTAATGCAAGCAAGAAGTAAGCTGCTTTAATTTCCCAAATCTTAAATTTTTCAAACTTGTTTTCAATATGAAGTGCTTGAAGAATTCTTAATGAAACTGCAAAGAAGATAACAAGTGAAACAAAATAAATAACTTCTTCCATAGGAAACCTCCCTAAAGTTGACCTGCTTTACTCTTCATGATATTTTCTTTTAATTCTTTTTCAAGTTTAGAAAAGTCAATGTTTTCTTTTTTTGTTAACTCTAGTTTTTCTCTTTTCATCGCATCAAAAGCTGCTTTAGCTTGTTCAAGTGTTTGACCAATTTGTGCATCAAGTGCAAGAATCGATAAAACATGATCTCTAAACTCCACAAGTGCTTGTTCAATGACAAGATATGTCACTTGGTTTTTAAGCTCAAGTTTTACATGTCCGAACTTGACTGAAATAACGATGGGAATATGATGATCTAAAATACCAACTTCACCATCTTGGCTTTTAACCACTGCAAAATCAATCTCATCTGATAACACTTTCCCTTGTTGGGTTAATACTTTGAAAATCATAACGATTTCGCCTTCTTAACGGCATCATCAATCGTACCTACCATCATAAAAGCATCTTCTGGTAACTGATCGTGCTTGCCTTCAATAATTTCTTTAAACCCACGAATTGTTTCTTTAAGTGGAACAAATGATCCTGGAACACCTGTAAATTGCTCAGCAACATGCGTATTTTGAGATAAGAACGTTTGAAGACGTCTTGCACGATGTACGATTAATTTATCTTCATCTGTTAATTCATCCATACCTAAAATAGCAATAATATCAAGCAATTCATGGTATCTTTGAATCATCTTTTGAACTGTACGGGCAACTTCATAATGTTCTTTGCCGACAATATGAGGTGCGAGTGCTCTTGATGTTGATGCGAGTGGGTCTACTGCTGGATAAATACCAATTTCAGTTAGTTTTCTTGAAAGATTTGTTGTCGCATCCAAATGTGAGAACACCGTTGAAGGTGCTGGGTCTGTATAGTCATCAGCTGGAACATAAATCGCTTGAATTGATGTAATAGAACCATGTTTAGTTGATGTAATTCTTTCTTGTAAACGTCCCATCTCAGTAGCAAGTGTTGGTTGATAACCAACTGCTGATGGCATTCTACCAAGTAAAGCAGAAACCTCGCTACCAGCTTGAATAAAACGGAAAATATTATCGATGAATAACAAGACATCTGTTTTTTCGGTATCTCTAAAGTGTTCTGCCATTGTTAATCCTGTTAAACCAACACGCATTCTTGCCCCTGGTGCTTCATTCATTTGACCAAAGACAAGTGCAGTTTTATCAACTACTCCAGATGCTGTCATTTCTTGGAATAATTCATAGCCTTCTCTTGTACGTTCACCAACACCAGCAAATACAGAAATACCTTGTCTTTCTTGTGCTACGTTATGGATTAATTCCTGAATTAACACTGTTTTACCAACACCAGCACCACCAAATAATCCAATTTTTCCACCTTTGATGTAGGGTGCTAATAAATCAATAACTTTTATACCCGTCTCTAAGATTTCAATTTCAGAAGATAATTCATGAAAGGGTGGAGCAGGGCGGTGTATACTCATTTTTGGTGCATCCTTGATGGGTTCTCCATCATCAATCGTTTCACCTAAAACGTTAAAAATACGCCCTAAAACTTGTTTCCCGACAGGAACTTGAACTGGCTTACCTGTTGATTCTACAATGAGGTCACGCTTTAATCCTTCTGTTGGCTCAAGTGCAATCGTTCGACAAACGTTGTCACCAATATGAATGGCAACTTCTAATGTCACCTTTTTATCACCATTCATGACAATAAGTGCATCATAAATTGCAGGGAGTTGATCTTCAAAATAGACGTCAACGACGGGTCCGATCACCTGTGTAATTTTTCCTTGCATCGCTTTTTACCTCCTAAACATTCGAACCATTGACGACATCAATGAGTTCAGATGTGATTTCTTGTTGACGTGCCCGATGATACATCGTATGCAATCTATCAACAATATCATTTGCATTATCTGTTGCATTTTTCATTGCAACCATACGTGATGCATGCTCAGAGAGTTTTGCATCAGTAAGTGCAGTGAAAATGCACGATTCAATATAAATTTCCATTGCTTGTTCAATGACTTCATATGCTGGTATATCATAGATATAATCAGACTTTGTTTGATCAGGTTTCTCATAGACGACAGGAAGAATCGTTTCCTTTTGAACTTCTTGAGATGCCGTATTCAAAAAATGATTATGAAAGAGAACTACTTCATCAACCGTTTGACTCATAAAGACATCCTTAATGACTGTTGCATAGGCTCTAAAAGACATTGTGGTTACATCATCTCTGTTAAAAATGATCTCCTGATTAACAAGAGGCAGTTGATGCTTAAGTACAAAATAATACCCTTTTTTGCCCAGTACAACCACTTGATATTCATCTTTGGATAAATTCTTAACTTCCTCTAAAAAGCTTTTAAAAAGGTTATTATGATAAGAACCACATAAGCCTCTATCCGATGTTATTAAAACAAAGAGTTTCTTTTTACCTTCATTAGGTTTCATCATATGATGTGGATCATCTAATGAATGACCTGCATACGCTAAAATTTCAATAATTTTATCAACAAAAGATTGTGCATGTCCATGAAGTTCAGTTGCTTTCTTTATTTTGGATAAAGCGATATTATGCATCGCTTGTGTAATGGATGACGTTTTTTTAACCGCATTCATTCTAAGCTTAATATCCTTAAGTCCCATTAGATCATCCTCTTTAAGTTCGCTATAAAGGTATCAAGATCTTTCTTGTCTGGTAATGTTTTTGTATCCACTAAATGTTTATATATTTTTTGACCAAGATCATTCATTGCTAAACCTTGAGTTATTTCAGTTTCAAGCAACTTAACTTGATCAATATTGATATCATCCATATAACCTTCAGATAATGCATAAATTGTCACTACCTGTGTTGGCATGGGTACTAATTCATGAACATCTTGTTTAAGAAGTTCTACAGTTTTTCTACCACGTTCCAAACGTTTTTTAGAACTTGGATCTAAATCAGATCCAAATTGAGCAAATGATTCGAGTTCACGATAATTTGCAAGATTAATACGTAATGTACCTGAAACCTTCTTCATTCCTTTCCACTGTGCGGCTCCACCAACACGTGAAACGGATAAACCAGCATTGATCGCTGGACGAATTCCTGAATAGAATAATTCAGCTTCTAAGAAGATTTGGCCATCGGTAATTGAAATAACGTTTGTTGAGATATATGCTGAAATATCTCCTGCTTTCGTCTCAATGATAGGAAGTGCTGTGATTGATCCTCCACCTAACTTATCATTGAGACGTGCTGATCTTTCTAATAGTCTTGAATGAAGATAGAAAACATCTCCAGGATATGCTTCTCTTCCCGGTGGTCTACGTAGCAACAATGATAGTTCACGATATGCCACAGCATGTTTCGATAAATCATCATAAACAATTAAAACATCCTTGCCTTGCTCCATGAAGTATTCACCCATGGTAACACCCGCAAAGGGTGCTAAGTAAAGGAGTGTTCCTTCTTTAGATGCTCCTGCACTAACAACAATGGTATAATCCATCGCTTGATGTTGATTAAAAAGTTGAACAAGTGAAGAGACTGATGATTCTTTTTGACCGATTGCAACATAAATACAAATCGTATTTTTCCCTTTTTGATTCAAGATAGTATCAACTGCAAGTGTTGTTTTTCCTGTTTGACGGTCACCAATAATTAATTCTCTTTGTCCGCGTCCAATAGGAACTAAAGCATCAATAACCTTAATACCTGTTTCCATGGATGCATTAATTGAACCACGTTGCATGACACCTTGTGCTTTTCTTTCAACAGGTAGAAATATCTTCGCTTCAATGGGTCCTCTAGCATCTAAAGGTTCTCCAAGAGGATTGACTACACGACCGAGTAATTCTTCTCCAACAGGAACTTCAAAGATGCGTTTCGTCGTTTTTACAGTGTCTCCTTCTTTAATAAGTTCACTATGACCTAAGAGAATAACCCCTACAGCGTGTTCTTCTAAGTTAAAAACAAGCCCTTTGACATGATGAGGAAACTCTAAGAGTTCACCCATCATGGCTTGTTGAAGGCCATAGACAATAGCAATTCCATCACCTACAGATAACACTTTACCTATATTTTCTAGTTTGATATCTTGTTCATAAGACTGAATCTGTTTTTTAATAATTTCAGTCATTTCTGTTACTTTAATTTTTGACATGTGTTTTCGCCCCTTATATCATCTGATAGAGTTCTTCGAGCTCACGTGCAACTGAACGATCAAGTGCTTGACCTTGGTAAACAACTTTAATACCGCCAATAATCGTCTTATCGACATGCATGTGCAGTGAGACACTATGATTAGGAAATGTAGGTTTAATTGTATCAAGTAATCTCATTTCCATTTCTTTACTTAATTTTTTAGCAGAAATCACATTGACATGCGCAATTTTTAGTTTTGCACGAACAAGATTTTTCCAGGAATAAAAAATATCAAAAAGACCGTGCATTTGGTTTTTTTCGGCTAACAACTTTAAAAAAGATAAAAAGAGCGCATCATAAGGAAGACAATCAATCTTACTTACTTTTTCACTCATAGGAATCATAGGTGAATCCATCAAATCTATCCATTGATTTGAGTTTTTCAATTCTTCACTAAATGATTCAAATTGATATTGAATAGTATCGATAATATCTTTTTCTTGAGCAAGCACAAAAAGCGCCTTCGCATGATTCGATTGTCGCATTATTTCTGGTTCTCCCTAATGATTTCTTCGATAAGATCCTGATGAACCGATTCGTCGATTTCACGCTTAACAATTTTTTCTGCAGCAGCAAAAGCAATCGTTTTAATCGATTCTTTAATCTCTTCGTTCGCTTGTTCAATCTCAAAAGTAATATCTTTTTCTGCTTGTTCAAGTCTACGCTTCGCTTCTGCTTTTGCATTATCAATAAGTTCTTCTTGTTGTTTGTAAGCTTCTTGGGTTAATTTTTCTTTGAGTGCTTTCGTTTCATT
>CAYJBI010000024.1:0-14766 GCA_964368345.1 uncultured Mariniplasma sp.
ATCATTATGAAATCATTAAGTCAAATTTTAGATATCTGAAACAAGAATTAGAAAAAAGAAATGTTACTGCAATTGATGGACTTTTATTAGATCTTGGGTTATCATCATTTCAAATAGATGATGAAAAAAGAGGATTTACATATTTAAAAGACACTTCACTTGATATGCGTATGGATCAAAGTCAAGGTTTAACAGCATCTGATATTATCAATACATATTCTCTTGATGATTTAGCAAAAATATTCTATGTTTATGGGGAAGAAAAAAACAGTTTTAAAATTGCTAGACGTATTATTGAAAAAAGGCCACTTCATACGACTATGGAACTTGTTCATATATGTGATTCAGTGAACTATAAAGAAAAAGGGCATAGCGCAAAGAGAGTTTTTCAAGCTTTAAGAATTGCTGTTAATGATGAGTTAACGGTATTAGAAGATGTTCTTAAAGATGCTATTTCCATGTTGAAACCAGATGGAAGACTAGTTGTGATTACATTTCATTCGCTTGAAGATCGCATTGTCAAGCATTTCTTTAGAGATGAATCTGAAGTTGATCCTATTCT
Source organism: uncultured Mariniplasma sp. (assembly GCA_964368345.1). Lineage (GTDB taxonomy): Bacteria > Bacillota_I > Bacilli_A > Acholeplasmatales > Acholeplasmataceae > Peloplasma. The sequence goes on from CAYJBI010000024.1 coordinate 563, forward strand.
TAAAAAGTTACCCATGATGCTTCATTCAAAATCGAATACGGAGATATTAACGCGTAAACCAATTTATCCAACCGAAGAAGAAATGATTGAAAATCCACGAAGTAAATCAGCGAAACTTCGTGCATTAAGAAGGAGAGAATTATGAGAGTTGCATTAATCGCACATGATAAGAAAAAACCTGAGTTTATTTCTTTTGTGAAAAATCATCTATCTTCATTTATGAAACATGAACTTTTTGCTACTGGAACAACGGGTTCACTTCTTATAAAAGAAACAGGATTAAATGTAACACTAAAAAAATCTGGTCCTTTAGGTGGCGATCAAGAAATTGGTTCTATGGTTGCGAATGGTTTAATTGACATGATTTTCTTTTTTAGAGATCCTTTAACTGCACAACCTCATGAACCAGATGTTTCAGCACTATTAAGACTATCAGATGTATATCAAATACCACTTGCTACCAATATTAAAACAGCATTGCTCTTTATTCAATCGTTAGAACAATAAAAAAGTCCATGAAGGACTTTTATTATTTATTTTATTATTTTATTAGCGGTTATCTTTTTTTATGCGATGCAGAGATGATAATACGAATATAATCAAGATCTAAATCCTTAAATGCAGGATGCTTGCTGACATATTCAAAAATATCAGGACTATTGACTTCCGTAATTTCATTTGTGTCTCGATTCATGATATGAATGTGACTATCCGCATTATGCATAGGGTTACCCATAGCAAGATCATAATACTTAGTATCATTAATGTATATTTCTACAACAATTCTTTGCTCAATTAAAAACTCAAGATTATTGTATATGGTTGATACATTATAGAAACCTCTTTGTGCTAAAGCTTTTTGAATTTCTTTAAATGTTAAATGCTGGTTTTCCAAGATTTCAATCATCGCTTTACGACTTTTGGTTAAACGCATTTTATCATTACGGATTTTTTGGAAGTAACGTTCTTTTAGTTCCATTTGGATCATTCCCTTCGGGATCGTCTTTTAACATACGATTCTACACATGTATTATAACAGTATTTAGAAATGATTTAAAGAAAAATGCTTATTTATCTATTGACCTCATTCGATAGAAACAAAAACGATTGTTAACATGATATAATAAATAGGGTGATGAAATGCATATCGTATTTGGTGGTTCCTTTAATCCACCTACTAAAGCACATGTTCATATCATAAAACAGTTATTAAGCACGTTTCCATCATCAAAGGTCATCGTCGTTCCTGTTGGTGATGATTATTCAAAAAAAGAACTCGTACGATTTAGTTTTCGTATGGAAATGCTTAAACTTGCGCTTCAAGATATCGATCATGTTATTTTATCGGATATTGAGGCTAAAAGAAAATATCAAGGTACACTTAAAACACTCAATGATTTATCAATCACATATGAGGATATTTGCTTTGTGATAGGTTCTGATAACTTAGAAGAATTAGAAAAATGGATAAAGTATAAGGAATTGTTATTTAAGTATCCGGTGATTATTATGAACCGAAATGGTTATATGACTGAAGAAGAAGCCAATAAACGATTTAAAGACGTTAATCATCGTTTTATTTTTATTGAGTTTTCTGATTCATCTGCATCAACAAATGTTCGAAAAAATGTCCACGATTATAAACACTTACTTGATCCAAAAGTGTATCAATTTATTTTGGCCCATCATATCTATGAGGTGAAGAAAAATGTATAAACACGGTATACTCAAAGTTGCAGCAGCAACCCCTAAAATTATTGTTGGTGATATTAACCATAATCGAGAAGAGATTCTCCATATGCTTAATGAAACAGATGCTTCAGTCATTGTATTTCCAGAATTAACGATTACTGGATACACAGCAAGTGACCTTTTTTATCAAGAAGCTTTTATTAATGAAGCAAAAGAAGCGATATCCTATATCATGAAACATACGACCTATCAAGGTATTTATATTCTAGGTGCTCCTTTAGATCTTTATGGCATTTTATATAATTGTGGACTTGTCATTCAAAAACAAAAGGTATTAGGAGTTGTACCTAAACACTATTTACCAAATTATCATGAGTTTTATGAAAAACGTTGGTTTCATACAGGCTTTAAGACACAAATGAAATCGATTAAGTTGTTTGGCGAGGCTGTTCCATTTGGATACCTTATATTTGAAGATGCAGAAGAAAGCATTCGATTCGGTGTTGAAATCTGTCAAGATGTTTGGTCAGCATATAGCCCAAGTGATGACATGAGTTTAGCTGGAGCCAATCTCTTCTTCAATCTTTCAGCATCACCTGAAAGAGTTGGAAAACTCCCAGTCAGAAGACATTTAGTTTTAGATCATTCTAGAAAACAAATGGCTGCTTATATTTATACATCAACTGGTCACTTTGAATCATCATCTGAAGTTGTCTTTTCAAGTCATAAGTTAATTGCATCCCAAGGTGTTATGCTAGCTGAAGATTCAAGTTATCAAATGAACTCATCAGTCTTAATTGCAGATATCGATATCTCATCAATCAATTATCAAAAACGTCAGGATTCAACATATCGTGATATGCATATGCTTATTCAAAACAACTACCAATTCGTGCCTGTTACCTTTAGTAAAAGTGATAAATATCGCTTTGAAAAGCCTTTATCTCAAAAACCGTTTATTCCTGATACTGATTTAGAAGAAGAAATTTCCCTTGCAAATAAACTTCAAACTTTCGGATTAATCAAACGCATTGAATCACTCCCTGATTCGGCATCAAAAGTTATTATTGGTATTTCCGGAGGACTAGATTCAGCATTGGCACTTATTGTTAGTCATCAAGCTATGAAAATTTTAGGTAAAGATCCTAAAGAAATCATCGCTGTGACGATGCCTGCACATGCAACATCAAAGAAATCACATTCTATAGCCAAAGATTTAATGAAATCACTGGGTGTTACATGTTTAGAGATTCCAATCTCAGAATCTGTTGATCTTCATTTAAAATCTATTGATCATCAAACCAAAGATGTAACATATGAAAATGCACAAGCGCGTATGAGAACACTCATTTTGATGGATTTAGCTAATAAATATGGCGGCTTCGTTTTAGGTACCGGTGACTTATCTGAAATAGCTTTAGGGTGGATGACCTATAACGGTGATCAAATGAGTATGTATGCAGTGAATGCTGGTCTCCCTAAAACATGGGTTCAACTTTTGATTGATTATCATCAAACGCACGATTATAAGGATGTATCTTCACTTTTAAAACAGATTCTAGATGCACCCATCACACCTGAACTTTTAGAAAATCAAGATACTGAAAAATCAATAGGTCGTTATGATGTCAATGATTTTATTTTATTTCATCACCTTGAAAGAGGTGCGGATGATGAAAAAATCATTTATTTAGTAAAAGAAGCTTTTCATTTTAGTGAAGAAGAAAGCAAAGTATATGTCAATCGTTTTATGAAACGGTTTTATTCTCAACAATTTAAGAGACAAACACTTCCTGAAGGCCCTAAAATTTTGGGTATATCATTATCCCCTCGAGGACAATATCGCATGCCTTCGGATGTAAAAAGAAAGTGATGTTATGAAGAAAAAGAAAGTAATTATTGGTTTAAGTGGTGGCGTTGATTCAAGCGTTGCTGCATATCTATTAATCAAAGACGGCTACGATGTTGAAGCCGTTTTTATGCGCAATTGGGATAGTGCAACCAATCGTGATATTAAAGGTAATCCTACAGTGTTTGATGATGTTTGTGAACAAGAAAAAGATTACCAAGATGCTAAAAAAGTTGCTGATAAGTTAGGAATCACACTCCATAAAGTTGATTTTATTGAAGATTATTGGGATCGTGTATTTACTTATTTTCTAGATGAATATAAAAAGAATCGAACACCCAATCCTGATGTTCTTTGTAATAATGAAATCAAATTTAAAGCATTTGTTGATTATTCAAAAAAGTTTAATGCTGATTATATTGCGATGGGGCATTATGCACAAGTTGATCTATCTGGAAAATACCCCAAACTACTTAGAGCATTTGATCAAAATAAAGATCAGACCTATTTTTTATCACAGCTTAGAGAAGATCAGTTAAAAAACGTGATGTTTCCCATTGGTCATTTAGATAAAAGTGAAGTTCGAAAAATAGCTTTAGAACAAGATTTAATTACAGCAAATAAAAAAGATTCAACTGGTATTTGTTTTATTGGCGAAAGACATTTTCAAGAGTTTCTATCTAATTATTTACCAGCGCAAAAAGGACTAATGCGTCGCCTTGATGGAACAATAATGAAAGAACATTTTGGATTAATGAACTACACAATTGGACAGCGTAAAGGATTAGGCATCGGTGGTTCAAAAGATGAACTTTCAGCTTGGTATGTCGTCGGAAAAGACTTAAAAACGAATACACTTTTTGTAGAGCCTGGTTATGATCATCCTTATCTTTATTCTGATGAAGCTTTAATTACTGATGTTATTTGGAGAGGTCCTCAAGTAAAAGGTCCTATGACAGCTAAATTTAGATATCGTCAAAAGGATAATGATGTCATCGTTGATTGGGTTGATGATCATACGATCAAAGTATCATATCCTAGCAAGATAAGAGCAGTCACTCCTGGGCAGGTTTGTGCTTTTTATCAAGGTGATGTTTGTGTGGGGTCTGGTTTTATCCAAGAGGTATATATGGATAAAAAATTAAGACAATATTCTTAAAGGAACTTTTGTTCCTTTTTTTGAATATGAAACAATGTTATAATGATGCCATAGCATGATAAATGAGGATAATGATGGATATAATCAAAGGGAAAATTAAAAACTATGTTTTTCACAATGATGAGAATAGTTATTCCATCGCTAAAATAATGACTGAAGATCAAAAAACCGTGACGCTTGTCGGTTATTTTCCTGTTTTAAGCGAAGATATCATGTATGAGTTTAGTGGATCTTGGGTCAAACATAATACTTACGGAGAACAGTTTAAAGTTGAATCATTTAAAAAACTAGAAACACAGACTAGAACAGGACTTATCAGTTATTTATCTTCTACTTTTTTTCATGGTATCGGACCGAAAACAGCAGAAAAAATTGTGGATAGATTTGGACCAGATGCACTTCAAATGATTATCAAAGACAAGTCAATACTAAAAGATATCGGATTATCGGCCATCCGTATTGAAAAATTCTATCAGCAACTCATAGAAAATCAGACACATGAGCATATTTTAGTTGCTCTATATGGATATGATTTGTCAGGAAAACTCGCAATGAAACTCTTGCAAAAATACCAAATGCTGACGCTCGAAAAGCTTGAAGAAAATCCATATCGCTTAATTGATGATATCGATGGCATTGGGTTTATTAAAGCAGATGAAATAGCTCGTAAGTTCAATATTGAAGGAAATGATCCAAGAAGAAAAAGAGCTGCAATTCTTTATGCAATCGAACAAATTGCTTATCAAAACGGTGATTTATACTTAAACTTAGAACAACTTGAAAATTATGCTTATCAAGCACTCGGAGAGACAATGGATTTAAATGATGCAATTTTTGGTCTTATTGAAGAGAAAAAAATTGTTTTTGAAGAAAACAGATACTATCTTGCACTTACATATTACGCTGAAAAAGGATTAGCTGATAAAATAAGAATCCTTGTAAATCAAGATTCAATGAACATCGATGAAGGTTATCTCGAAACATTGTTAACTGCAACAGAAATTCAAAAAAATATGACATATACATCAGTACAAAAAGAAGCCATCATCACTGCACTTACCCATAGATTTACAATCATTACAGGTGGACCAGGTACAGGTAAAACAACGATTATTGATGGTCTTTTAGATGTTTATAGAAAGTACTTCAAGTTAAATTTTAAAAACCCTGCTATCTATGAAAAAATAGGTTTAATGGCACCAACTGGTCGTGCAGCAAAGCGTATGAAAGAATTACTAGATATGGAATCCTCAACAATTCATCGTCACTTGGGTTATAGTTATGATGGTGAATTCTTATATGATGAATCTCATTTATTACCTCAAGACTTACTCATCATTGATGAAGCATCAATGATTGATCTCTTTTTAGCTAAAAAGCTATTTAGCGCAATCAAAGAAGGTGCACAGGTCATTATTGTAGGTGATGTTGATCAATTACCATCAGTTGGACCTGGTCAAGTTTTATCCGATTTGATTGAAAGTAATATAATACCCACTGTACGATTAAATCAAATTCATAGACAAGCTAAAGATTCAAAAATTATTAGACTTTCTCGCGCTGTTAATGAACAAAATGTCACTTACGATGATCTTGTAAGTGAACAAGATGTTTATCTTTATCAAACATCCTATACTAAAATCAAAGAAACAATGATTAAGCAAGTTCAAGGAGCGTTGAATGAGGGATATTCAATGATTGATGATATTCAAATTTTAGCACCAATGTATAAGGGAGAATTAGGTATAGATGCTCTTAATTTAGCCCTCCAGAGCGCTTTTAATACTAAAAGGGATAAGAAGATGACTTATGGTGATAAAACGTATTATATCGGCGACAAAGTCATTCAACTAATCAATGATCCAGAACGACTCATTATGAATGGCGATATCGGTATTATTAAAGATATAAAAACGAATGCATCAGATGAGCCATACATGATTGTGAGTTATGATGATAACGATGTTATGTATGAGAAAGCAGATTTAGAAGAAATTAATCTTGCATATGCCATCAGTATTCATAAATCACAAGGTAGTGAGTATAAAATTGTTATGATGCCAATGATTAAAGGCTATATGCATATGCTTAAGAAAGAACTGATTTATACAGCGATGACACGTGCTAAAAAATATTTAATCATTTTAGGGGATATGCATCTTTTAATCTATGCTGCGAATCATCTATCAGAAAAAAGACAAACCACACTTGCTAAGAGACTTCAAGGAAAATTAGAAGAAACGATAGATCTTGAAGATGACCTTGATGCGTTATCGCCGTATGATTTTATGTAAAATGTTTGAATTTAATCATATTGTTTTAAAAAATGATTTCATTTTTATGACACTGTGTTATACTTAATAAGAATTTGTAAAAAATAAAGGATCAATCATATGGACACAATTTTAGAGTTATTAAATGGAGAAATGAATCAACCTAAGCTTTATGGTAATCTTCAAGAATCATGGTTTCATTATTTAGCAATCATACTTGTTATATTAGGCTCAATCATGGCCGTTACACGGATGAAAAACATGAGTGAACAAAAACTTAATAAGACATTAATCATTTATGCAGCCATTTTATTGACTTTTGAAGTTTATAAGCAGTTAATCTTTAGTTATCAAGCAAACTGGAATTATCAGTGGTATGCATTTCCATTTCAATTTTGTTCAACACCAATGTATGTATCACTCGCTGCTGGTTTAATCAAACATAAAAAAATAAAAGAATCTTTAATTGCATTTCTTGCTACATTCGGGTTATTTGCAGGGCTTGCAGTCATCATTTATCCATCCACGGTTTTTGTACAAACCATAGGTATTAATATTCAAACGATGGTACACCATGGTGGAATGGCCATTATGGGAATAGGTTTACTTTCTCATCAAGTGAAGATGAAATGGTCAAGCGTTTTAAAAGCATCGACAGTATTCTTTACATTAATGATAATCGCAATGATAATGAATGGTATATTCAATCTATATATTCAAGATGGAACATTTAATATGTTTTTCATTAATCCCCGATTTGAAAATGGGATTCCTGTTCTTATGATTTTCCAACCGCTTGTCCCACATACTATTTTTCTTCTTATTTACTTATTTGGATTTATGCTCTGTGCAAGCATCGTTTTTGGATTTAGATTTCTCTTATCTCAAATGGTTATTAGTAAGAAACCAACTTATCAAAACATATAAAAATATGCCGTTCGCAATTTGCGAACGGCATTTTATTATTACTATTGTTATACTAAAGTTGAACCACTAGGTATTTCCTTATTTTTATAGCTAGCTGTACGGAAGATACGACAATTTCTTCCTATTTTTGTTTCACTTGGAATGATGGCTCCCTTTTCAATCACTGTAATACCAGATTGTAATAAATCGGGTTTATCATGATTTGGCGTATAATCCTCGCCAAATCCTAAATAAGCATTTCTTCCAATCGTTACTTTTTTATCTAGAATACAGCGGTCGATTGTGACATTTGTACTAATAATAACATTATTTAAGATAACTGAGTTTTTAACAACAGATCCTTTTCCAATACGAACACCAGGAGAAAGAACTGAATTAATCACTGTACCTTCAATCACACAACCATTAGAAACAAGTGAGTTTTGGATGGAGGCGTTACTACCTACCTTGACTGGAGGTAAATCCTCACTTTTTGTATATACTTTCCAAGTTGGATCATAAAGATCAAGTTCAGTGTAATCCTGTGTCATTGCTAGATTGGTATCTAAATATGAATCATATGTTCCAACATCCATCCAGTAATCTTCAAATAAATAAGCAAATACTTCTTTAGAAGTTGTTTCAATGAGATGAGGAATGATGTGTTTACCAAAATCTAAATCATCTTGTTTAATTGAAAGAAGAACTTGTTTAAGAAGATCAAAATCAAAAAGATAGATGCCCATCGATGCTAGATTTGATTTTGATATTTTTGGTTTTTCTTCAAATTCAACAATTTCTTTATCTTTGTTAATTGACATAATACCAAAACGGGATACTTCTTTGGGCTCTACAGGTTGACATGCAATGGTCAGTTTTGCATTTGATTCTTTATGTTGTTTAATCATCTTACGATAATCCATTTTATAGATGTGATCTCCAGATAAAATTAAAACATACTTAGGATCTTTTCTTTGAATGAACTCAAGGTTTTTTAAAACAGCATCTGCAGTTCCTAAATACCAATAATTATGTGGCTGTAGAAGTGTAACACCAGAATCACGTCTATCTAAATCCCAATGTTTACCTGAACCAATGTGTTCATTAAGCGATAAAGGAAGGTATTGAGTTAAAATTCCGATATCGTAAATTCCTGATTGTGTGCAGTTCGATAATGTGAAATCTATAATTCTAAACTTACCAGCGAATGGCATCGCTGGTTTACTACGACGTTGAGATAAGATATCTAAACGTGTACCTTTACCACCGGCAAGAATTAACGCTAAAGTTTCCATGTTTTACACTCCTAATATGATGTGATATAGATTTTCATACGATAAGGCCATCTGATTTAAGCTAAAATCTTGTTTCATAGCTCTCTTGACTAACATATTCCAATGTCTAGGATTATCATGATAAAGAGAGATTGCTTCAAATAATTTTTCTTTAAACTCATAGGCATCATAGTTTGCAAAACTAAAACCAGTGCCATCTCCTGTATACTTGTTATAAGGAATAACAGTATCTTTAAGACCGCCCGTTTCCCTAACTACAGGTAATGAGCCGTAACGCATAGCGATTAATTGACCTAAGCCACAGGGTTCAAACCTAGAAGGCATCATAAAGATATCAGATGATGCATAAAGTTTATGAGCGATTTCTTCATTAAAACCGATGTAGTGTCCGACTTTATTCGGATATTTAGAGGTTAAATAACGAAAGTAGTCTTGATAGGAATCGTTTCCTGAACCCATTAATATGAATCTAGCATTTCCATATTCAATAACATCTTCTAAAGATTGAGTCATCAAATTGATTCCTTTTTGAGTTGCAAGTCTTCCAACATAGACAATCAGTGGAACATTGAGATCAACATCAAGATCGAAATGATGAAGGATGGCTTCTTTATTCTTTTGTTTACCCACTTTAGTTTTTAAAGCATTATAGGGATAATCAATGAGATGGTCACTTTCGGGATTAAATACTTGATCATCAATACCATTTAAAATACCGACAAAATCTTGCTGTCTTTTACATAGAGCACCGTCTAGAGAAAAACCGAATTCATTTGTCATGACTTCGTTACGATAGGTTGGACTAACCGTATTGATTTTAGTTGCTCGTTCAATTCCTGCTTTTAAGAAGTTAACACGATCAAAGTGTATATAGGTATAATTAAATGATGTATTAAAAAAACGAGCAACATAAGAATCAAATGAGCCTTGATACTCCATATTATGAATGGATAGAAGTGTATGAATTGAATAATAAGCATCGTTTTTTTGACGATAGTGTTCATCGAGTAAATAAGGAATCATTCCGGTTTGCCAATCGTTTAAATGTAGAATATGAGGATAGAACTGAAGTTTTGCGAGACCTTCTAAGACTGCAAATGAAAAACAGGTGAAGCGTTCAGCATCATCGTTATATCCATAAATTTGATCACGTTCAAAATAGTGCATATTTTGAACAAAAATATATGGAATATCTTGATAGATTAATTCATAATAATGAACAATCGTCTCAATTCCACCCATAGCAATATTGGCTGAACCTAAAAACGTCATAGCCTTATGATGTTTTTGAATACTTTTATAATAGGGAGTCATAATTCTAACGTCATGTCCTAATTGTCTAAGTGACTTTGGTAGAAAAAGAGCCATGTCAGCTAAGCCACCTGTTTTACTAAATGGAAATGCTTCGGAACTGCAGAATAACACTTTCACCAGATGTCACCTCAGATCTTTCGATTTAATTCTCTCATATTAACTCTATTATACATGATGTAACCGGTTTTATCAATGTAACTTTCATCTAAACCACGATTATATAAGAAGCTTTTACTTTACATTATTTCGAGTTATGATATACTTGTAATAAGATATTGAAGTGAGGTGATGAGAAATGATGAAAGAAAAATCATGTGGAGCAGTCATCTTTAGAAAACATCAGGATTTATATCAATTTGTCCTAGTCCAGCAACGTCACGGGTTACATTTTGGTTTTCCAAAAGGTCATGTTGAAACAAATGAAAGTGAACAAATGACAGCTAAACGAGAAGTCAAGGAAGAAACTGGGCTCGATGTTGAACTTTTTGAAGATATGAGAGTAAAGATTACATATTCCCCTAAAAAAGGTGTCATGAAAGATGTTATATATTTTCTTGCTCACGCTATTTCTCATGAACTTAAACCACAAGAAGAAGAAATTATTGAAGTTAAATGGGTTGATGCATCCGAAGTTTTAAACCATTTAACATATCAATCAGATAAAAATATGTTTATCTCATTATCAAAAAAAGCGAAAATCACTCTTTGAGGTAACTATGAATCGAGCACTTGAATTATATTTAGAGAATCATATAAAACCTCAATATCAGATATTTGATAAAGCGCATCAAAAAGATCATGTAGAACAAGTGATTAAGGAAAGTTTAGAGATTGCAAAAGATTATAATCTCAATTTAGATATGGTCTATACAATTGCGTGTTATCATGATATTGGACTGCAATTTGGTAGAGATGATCACCACATAACTGGCGGTGCATTTTTATATAACGATAAAAAACTTAGATACTACTTCAATGAAGATGAAATGAAGATTATGAAAGAAGCTATTGAAGATCATCGTGCCTCTACAAAAGAACCACCAAGAAGTATTTACGGTATGATTATTGCTGAAGCAGATCGCGATATCAATAAAGATGTCATTATGTTACGCACAGTTCAGTATGGTTTCAAGCATTATCCAGATATTTCTATGGAAGAACATATAGAAAGAGACTTTCTTCATATGAAAGAGAAATACGGTCCTCAAGGATATTTAAAGCTTTGGTTACATACAAAGAAAAATACGAACGGATTAAAAGAAATCTGGGATATGCTAAATAATCCTGAAGATATGAAAAATCAGCTTGGAAAGCTTTATGAAATAGAAAAAAATGATCGATAAATGAAATTAAAATAAGTCGGGGGACTAGATTTTTCATATCCCCTTTTATTTTTACGACATAGGATCTAATACTCATTATCCATTAAGACATCAAAAAGGAGAAAGCCATGATTACTAATTACGAATCATTTGCTACATGGGGAATTATTATTTATGTGGGTATACTGAGTGTTTTACTGCTTTTAGGAAATGTGATTAGAAGAAAAGTACCTATTCTAAGAAAATCACTTTTACCAACGTCAGTCATTGCTGGTTTAATTGGTTTAATTATCAAAGAAGCTTTAGTTAGACCATTAACAGGATATAGTTGGTGGATTGATGGGACTGAAATTGAAAATTTTAATTCGTTTCTCAATCTTGTAACATATCATACTATTGCACTTGGCTTTATTGCTATGGGACTCAAGGTCAATGAAAAGTTTAAAATAAAAACCCAACGTGCACACAGTTACTATAATGGTTTAATCATTGTTTCATCGTATATGCTGCAAGGTATAATCGGTATAGGAATCACCGTGTTATTCGCATTTACCATATTTCCAGTCTTCAAGACTGGTCCAGGATTAGCATCAGGTATTCTTTTACCCTTTGGTTATGGACAAGGTCCAGGGCAAGCAAATAACTTTGGTGCAGTTTATGAAGGTTTCACCAATGCACAAGGCGTATTTACAGGTTTCATTGGTGCTCAATCTTATGGATTAGCAATTGCATCTATGGGGTTCATATGGGCTTGTATTGGTGGTGTGATTTATCTTAATAAAGTATACAAGAAAAAAGTAACTGGTGAAGAAACACTCACTAGAACAATAAGTGTTCAAGAGGTTGAATCACCTGATGAAATACCAGTAGCGGAATCAATTGATAAACTGACAATACAAATTACATTGATTGCTTTAGTTTATACAGTAACACTACTTGTCATGTTCGGATTATCTAAGCTTGCTAGTTTGAATGATAGCATTTATCGTATGGTAGGATCTCTCATTTGGGGGTTTAACTTCATCTTTGGTATGGTGATTGCGTTATTAGCTAAAAAGTTATTTAGTTATTTAAGATCAAAAAATATCATGACAAGACAATATCCAAATAATTACATGCTTAATCGTATTTCAGGTGTTGTCTTCGATTTTATGGTGATTGCATCTATTGTATCCATAAATATTGAAGATTTAGCATCTCCTGCGATTTGGGTCACATTCTTTGTGATTACTGCTTTGGGTGGGATGTCAACGATGTTCTATCTTCATAAAATTACTAAAAGAGTTTACAAACAGTATCCTTTACAAGCTTTTGCTGGATTATATGGAACAATGACGGGTACAGTTTCAACAGGAATCGCACTTTTAAGAGAAGTTGATCCTTATTATGAAACACCAGCAGCAACCGATCTTGTTACTGGAACGACAACAGCAATTATCTTTGGATTCCCTATCTTGATTTTAGCAAGCTTTGCACCTAATGGTGTTTTGCAAGCACTAATTACGCTTGGAGCACTCATCGTCTTATATGTATTATTCACACTTTTCTTACTCAAGAAACATCCTAAACCCTAAAAACTTAGGCACATCATTTGTTGGTGTGCCTATTTATGTGAAATGTTAGCGTTATCATTTTATCACTTGGCAAAGGATTATATCTATGATATAATGAAAATAGAAAAGCGAGTGGGTTTAAATACATCAAATGTATGGCATTAATTCTCTTTTTTATGATGCTTTATTTGATAAAAAGAGATAAAAAATCTATTCGTATTAACCATTTTTTGGTATCTAACTTTATACGGTTTTATATCTATGAAACATACAAAGTGAAGAAAATGAGGAGACTTATGAACGTATTATTTTGCTTAACACCTAAAGAGAAAGTGGCGTACATTTATGATGATTATACGATACGTCAAGCATTAGAAAAAATGCAAATTTACCGTTATAATTCAATCCCGATTTTAGATCGAAGCGGTAAGTATGTAGGAACATTATCAGAAGGAGATTTACTTTGGTATATTAAGGAACATCAATTAAGTTTTAACAAGACAGAACAAATTGTTATCAACAAAGTTCCAAGAAATAAAGATAATGTCTCAGTGCCTATTCATACGAATATGGAAGATATTATTGATGTAGCAACCAGACAAAATTTCGTTCCCGTACTTGATGATTTTGGTGCATTTATTGGAATTATTACACGAAAAGATATTTTTAATTATATGGTAAAACAAATGAATCCAGAAAGAGAAGAAAGCCGGTAGGCTTTTTTTCTATAAAAAGAAAAAGGCGAAAATCGCCTTTAAATGTGAAAACGTCTTCTAAATTCTTCATGACTTGCTTTAGAAGGTAAGAAAAATATACCTAAGAGTGTGACAAGTGCATATGT
>CAYJBI010000025.1:0-14294 GCA_964368345.1 uncultured Mariniplasma sp.
GATGAAAAAAGAACTAAATGCAATCTATGGTGAAAAAGTAATTGCAATGGAAATGTTTACTGCGTGTCAAGCCATTGATTTACGTGGTGAAAAACGTTTAGGAAAAACGACTCTTAAAGCTTATCAAGCGATAAGAAAACATATTCCTTTTATAGAGAAAGATGAAGTTCTCTATCCATATATCCATTTAATTGAAAAACTACTTATGGATGATGAATTTGAAAAAGATATTTTTTAAGGAGGGAAACTCATGAAAGCTATCACTTTACGTGACATCTTCAAAGAACTACCTGAACCAATCGTATGCGATTCTAAACTGAGAAGAGCACCTAAAAGAGGAAGTGATTTATCACAAGAGGATATCAAACTTGCTTTAAAGAACGCACTTAGATATATCCCCAGTGAATGGCATGATCAATTAATCCCTGAGTTTCTTGAAGAACTCATGGAAAGAGGAAGAATTTATGGGTATCGATTTTACCCTAAAGAACCTATCTATGGGAAACCAGTAGATAGTTATCACGCTAAAACTCTTGAAGGACGTGCGATGATGGTGATGATAGATAACAATCTTGATCCTAATGTTGCTTTATACCCCTATGAATTAGTGACTTATGGTGAAACCGGACAAGTGTGTCAAAATTGGATGCAATACCACTTAATAAAAAAATATTTAGAAATAATGAAAGAGGAAGAAACATTAACTGTCATGTCAGGTCATCCACTGGGATTGTTTCAAAGTCATAAACAAGCACCTAGAGTGATCATCACGAATGGATTAATGGTTGGTTTATATGATAATCCTCAAGCTTTTGAAAGAGCCCAAGCATTAGGTGTTGCTAATTATGGTCAAATGACTGCAGGCGGTTGGATGTATATTGGTCCACAAGGTATTGTTCATGGAACTTATTCAACCCTACTTAATGCGGGAAGGTTGAAACTTGGAATTCCTGAAAAAGAAAACTTAAAGGGAAGACTTTTTGTGTCTTCTGGTTTAGGTGGAATGAGTGGTGCTCAAGGAAAAGCTATCCATATTGCTGGTGGTGTTGGATTGATTGCTGAAGTGGACGAATCTAGAATTAATACTCGATTTGCGCAAGGTTGGATAGATAATATCACTAAGGATCTGAAAGAAGCATTTGATTTAGCAATCAATGCAGTTAGAAATAAAAAAGAACTCGCAATTGCATATCACGGAAATATCGTTGATCTTTTAGAGTATGCTTTTGATCATGATATTCCAATTGACTTATTAAGTGATCAAACATCATGTCATGCTGTTTATGATGGAGGGTATTGTCCGTATCATTTAACATTTCAAGAAAGAACAGAAATGCTAAAAAATGATAGAGAAAAATTTAAAGAATTAGTGAATCAATCGCTTTTGAAGCATTATCATTTAATTGAAAATCTTGTAGAAAAAGGAACTTTTTTCTTTGACTATGGCAATGCATTTTTAAAATCTGTATATGATGCAGGTGTTAAATCTATATGTAAAAATAAAATAAATGATTTAGATGGTTTTGTTCAACCTTCTTATGTTGAAGAACTGATGGGACCTGTTTTATTTGACTATGGATATGGCCCTTTTCGATGGGTTTGTTTATCAGGAAAACAAGAAGACCTAGATCTAACTGATATCGAAGCAATGAAACTTATTCCAAAGGATCGAAGATTTCAAGACTATGATAACTATATTTGGATAAAAAATGCGAAACAAAACAACCTTGTCGTCGGAACAAAAGCACGTATATTATACCAAGATGCCGTTGGTAGACTAAAACTTGCACTAAGATTCAATGAACTTGTAAGAAAACAAAAAGTGGGTCCTATTATGTTAGGAAGAGATCATCATGATACTGGTGGAACAGATTCTCCATTTAGAGAAACAGCAAATATAAAAGATGGTTCGAATATAATGGCAGACATGGCAACCCATGTTGCATTAGGTAATGCAAGCCGTGGAATGAGTCTTGTTGCATTACATAATGGAGGTGGTGTTGGTATAGGAAAATCGGTGAATGGTGGCTATGGTATGGTTCTTGATGGATCAGTATTAACAGATCAAATCTTGAAAGAAGCTATGACTTACGATGTTATGGCAGGTGTTTCTAGAAGAGCTTGGGCACAAAATGAACATGCAATAGAAACAGCCGTCATCTTTAATGAATTAGAAGAAAATGGTTTAATTACACTTCCCTTTCAAAGTGATGATGCTAAAATTTCAAAGATAATTAAAAACTATAAGCGAGGAAATAACATATGAAAATTGTTCAATGTGTTCCAAATATCAGCGAAGGAATTGATTTAAAAAAAATTGAAGAAATCATAGAGCCTTTAAAAAATCAAAAAGGATTTAAACTGATTAGTTATGAACCTGATAAGGATTATAACAGAACAGTTATCACACTGATTGGAGATCCTGATCAGATGATAATGCCACTGATTGAGTTCTTTAAAAAAGCAATGGAGCTCATTGATATGAATGTACATAAAGGTGAACATCCCCGTATGGGAGCTGTTGATGTTGTCCCTTTTATACCCATTCAAAATATAACAATTGAAGAATGTGTAACATACGCGAAATCGCTTGCTGACCATATTTCCTTTATGTATCACATTCCAGTTTTTCTTTATGCGAAAGCAGCAGTTAAGAAAAATAGAGAAAACTTACCTGATATTCGTAAGGGTGAATTTGAAGTTATGAAAGATAAAATTAAAGAAGATGAGTGGTTGCCAGATTATGGAAAACCTCAGATACATCCAACATTTGGATGTGTAGCTATAGGTGCTAGAATGCCTCTAGTTGCATTTAATATTGATCTTAATACATTAGATGAAAAAATAGCATCTACGATTGCACGTTCAATTAGACAATCATCAGGAGGATTTCAATATATTCAAGCAGGACCAGCAACACTTCTAGAAAGAAGTCACGTTCAGGTCACGATGAATATATTAGATTATAAAAAGAATCCGATATATCGTATTTTAGAAACTGTGAAAATGGAAGCGAAACGATATCATGTCAATGTCATGAGTTCAGAAATTGTTGGGCTAGTCCCAAAAGAAGCAGTATTAGATTCGATTAAGTATTATTTACAGGTAGAAGAAAAACCATATGATAAACATATGGGTTTTAATGAGATTGTAAAATATGCAAGAGAGTATCTTTTATTTAGAGATTTCGAAGAGGAAAAACTGATTGAAGCTAATCTTTGAGGAGGGATCATGATGTTTGCAGATCTTTTGATTCAAAATATTAAAACAATATATACTTCTTATCAAGTACCACCCGTTAGAGGTGAAAATATGTCTAAGATTAAAGAAATTCATCACGGATATATTGCTTTTAAAGATGGTAAAATATTGAATTTTGGTGTTGGCCAAGGACATGAGTTAATCGATTCTCATACAGAAATTGTAGATGCAATGAATAAGATTGTATTACCAGGGCTTATTGACTCACATACACATTTAGTTCATGCAGGATCGAGAGAACACGAATATGAAGAACTTCAAAAAGGAATACCTTATTTAGATATCTTAAATCGTGGGGGTGGTATTTTAGGAACAGTCGAAAAGACACGACAAGCGAGTTTTGATGAACTCTATCAAAAAGCATATCAATCACTTAATCAAATGATGCGTTATGGAATCACAGTTGTTGAATCAAAAAGTGGCTACGGATTATCCTTAGAACACGAGAAAAAGCAATTACGAGTGAATCAAAAGCTTAATGATCATCACCCCGTGCTTATTTTATCAACATACATGGGTGCACATGCGACACCCAAAGAATATAAGAATCGTAAAGATGAATACATCGAATCAATGATAAGTGATATGAAAAAAGTTGCTGATGAAAATCTTGCTACAGCTGTTGATGTCTTTTGTGAAGAAGGTGTTTTCTCGATTGAAGAGACAAAACGTCTTTTAATTGAAGCAAAGAAATATGGGTTTTCTATTAAAATGCATGCAGATGAAATTCACTCACTGGGTGGTGCTGGTTTAGGAGTTGATCTTGGATGTACGTCTGTTGATCATCTTATGGCAATTTCTAGTGAAGATATGATCAAGCTTGCTACTTCTCATACAGTGGCTAACGTATTACCAGGAACATCATTCTATTTAAAAAAAGGATATGCAAATGCACGAAAAATGATAGATTTGGGAGTAGCGTTATCTATAGCAGGTGACTATAATCCAGGTTCATGTCCCACAGAGAATTTTCAACTCATCATGCAATTAGCATCCAATCAAATGCAGTTAACTCCTGAAGAAATCCTACATGCTACAACCATCAATCCAGCTTATCATTTAGGGATTTCCAAGTCAAAAGGTTCCATCGAGGTAGGAAAAGATGCAGATATCGTTATCATGGATGCACCAAATCTGAGTTACATCCTTTATCATTTTGGAATCAATCATACCAAAGATGTTTATATTAAGGGTAAAAAAGTTGTTAGTAATCAAACGATTGTGAGGGAATGTATATGAAGCTAATCCATTTAAGTGTCGAAGATTTTATATTAGAAGTTGATTCAAAAAGTCCAGCTCCTGGTGGAGGCTCTGTTTCATCATTGATGTCTTCAATGGGTGTTGCATTAGCACGTATGGTAGGGCACTTAACAGTTGAGAAAAAGAAGTTTCTAGCACTTGATTCAAAAATTCAATTTGAATTTATCGATATCATTCAAAGCTTACTTCATATTAAAGAAGAACTTATTCATTTAATCGATCTTGATACAGAAGCTTTTAACATGATTATGAAAGCTTTCCAACTTCCTAAAATAACGATAGAAGACATTAAAATTCGTAAAGCTAGTATTCAAAATGCAACTCTAGAAGCGATTATGGTTCCACTTAAAGTAGCTACCCTGTCATTGTCAGCACTTCATCAATTTGATTTCCTTATTAAGCATGGAAACAAACAAACAATATCAGATCTTGGGGTTGCTATACTTGCCCTTTCTTCAGGTGCATTAGGTGCACTCATGAATGTGATGATTAATCTTCCAGGATTAGAGGATGATGTTTCGCGTCATCAATATCAATATCAAGTCGAAGTAATCAATAAAGATATTTCTGAAACACGCGATTTTCTTCTTAATAAGATTCATGATTCACTGAAAATAAACTAAGAAAAATAGATTCATTATAAAGAAGACATAAAGTCTAGTTTTGACCTTGTACATTATTGAAATCTATCTTATAATAAAGTTAATCGAATCGACATGATGGTGCTCAGATGAGCATAACAGGGAATCAAGTATAATTCTTGAGCTGTCCCAGCAACCGTGATACTGACGAAATGCAAATAACCACTGCTTAAGCGGGAAGGTGCATGGAGGATGAAGTTAAGCCGGGAGACCTACCACATATGTCAAAATCGAGTCATCTTCTGGGGTTGAGAAGGACAAAAAATCCTCTTTTTGTCTATTTCCATACCCCAAAGGTATGGTTTTTTATTTGAGAAAAGGAGAATTATCATGAAGAAATGGGTTTTATTTAGTTTATTTTTCTTAGGTTTTTTGTTACTTGCTGGATGTCAAGAACAAAAACCAACATTTACTGTAGAGGTCAAGAATCTTCAAGGAGAAGTCGTTTATACAGATGATTTTCTGTATCCCGAAGGAACAACAAAAACTTTTTTTGAAGTGATTGATGAAGAAGTTGATCTAGACTATGAAATGACAACTTATGGGCCAATGATCAAAGGTGTTGAAGGTTTCTATCCAAAGGAAACTGGAATCACTTGGAATTATTACATAAGCATTCAGATCAATGATCTAGAGAGCAAGGTTGGAATTTCAGAGATTGAGTTTGAAGAGGATGTCAAAATCTCATTTGTTGAAACAACGACGCTTAGTGCTTTTGATTTAAACATTGATCAATGGATTGAATCATTTATTGCAAATAACGTGAATTCTTACGTCAATAACACAAGCGTAGACCACTATGTTTTAGCTGCTTTAAAACATCTCGATCTTTATGGCTTTGAAGTTGGTCTCGATCAACTAGCATATCCAACATTAGAATTAAACACGATAGGTAATCAGTTTAAACAAGCCGTCATAAATCAAGTTAAAGGTGAATCATTAACGGATATTGAAACAGCACTTTTATCAAGTGTTCCATCTAATCCTTATGATGCTGTTACGTATATGAACGCACTTGATGTCATCTATGGGAATGAACCATCACCAAAGAGAATTGAGACAGCGAATTTCTTAATGAATCATGTACCTGAATATATGGATGCTGATTACGCGGGAATGGCTTTATCAGGCATTTCTAGTATCCAAGAAGATCAATCACTACAAACGTATCTTAAATCAATGATTGATTACATTAAAGACGCACAAACAAGCGCAGGTGTCGTTTCATATGAACAGGCAAATTCAGCTTCAACTGCTTCAGCTATATTAGGTTTATATGCGTTAAAAGAAGATCCTACAAGTGCAGTCTATACAACAGATAATGTAAATCTCATCCAAGCGCTTATGACATTTAAAGGACAGGTTGGATTTAAACTTGCTCTTAGTGATGATACAGATAATCTCATGTTTTCTACACCACAAGCATTTGCTGCACTTGTGCTTTATAAGATACACAGAGATTTTTATACATATAGTGAATTACCTGTTTTAAATTTGTGGAATTTAAGTTCTAACGAATAGGAAGTGTGATTTTGAAAAACATTAAAATGAAGATACTCCTCACTTTATTTGTTGTTATCGTCGGGATTGTTGTTATCCGGTTAGTTTCTGTTGACAACAGAGTTGATCACGATGGATCCATCTATGTTTATATTACCGGAATAAATCAAGAAACTGTTTTTGAAGGTGAACTGACTTATGAAGAAGGAGATTCATTTTTTGATGTTATCAATAAACATTTTGACCTTACATGTGCGACTCAAACATATGAGGAGGATCCAACATGTGAGAGTTCACATGCTTTCCAGTTTATTTTAGATCAAGTCATTCAACAAGGACAAAGTAAAATTATTTTAGGAATAAAAGGTGAAACGTTTGAACTCATGACAGATTGGAATAATACTTTCCTAGCGTTTTATCATTACGATGATAACAAAAAAAGTCTTTCGACTTCAGGTGTTAGTAACATATATTTTCAGAATGGTTCTAAATTTATGATTTGTTATGAGAATGTAAACAAATAAGGAGAAAACAATGGGTAAAGGTCAAAGAGCAATTAAAGATGCTGCATTAATCGCTATTTGTGCTGCGATTCTTTTTGTTCAGCAACTGGCTCTATCGTTTTTGCCAAATATTCAGTTTTCTACGTTACTCATTGTTTTATATGCAAAAGTTTTAGGTTTTCGTAGAACCTCTTTGATTATCGCAATTCATGTTTTAGCATATAATCTCTTATCACCTTTTGGGCCAGTTATTCCGATGTATATTCCTTTTATGTTTGTTGCTTGGATGATTATCCCGTTAAGTCTTCATACTTTTTTTAGAAAAGTAGAATCTAGTCTAGGATTAGCAATCTTCGGTATTGTCTTTGGCTTTATTTATGGATGGATGTTTATTCCTGCTGCTGTTTTTTTAACCGATGCACCGTTTGTTGCATATCTTGTTATGGATATACCATTTGAGATAGTGATGGCTCTATCTAATTTTATAACGATTTATTGGCTATTTGATCCGTTAAAACGGGTATTTTATGATCAATTAATGCGATTTGAACAAAAAGAAAAAAATGGCAACTCGGTATGAGTCACCATTTTTTTTATAATCATAAATTAAACAAACCAAACAAGTTTCTTATTTAATACAATGGATATGATATCGATAATCCATAAAATGGCAAAACCTAATACAATCCAAAGAATTCCAATGATTACCAACGTCATATTATTAGTCGATAATCCTTTTGCAATACGATAGATACCCCATAGAATACCATCAAGACCTGGTAATGCAAAAATCAGTTTGATGATCCAAGGTAGATCATCGAAAGCGCGAACTAAACCTTTCATTCACAAAGCCTCCTATCAATTTATAGGTATAGTATATCCCTTATTTTTCATTTTGTAAATGGATTATGAGATATGTATAATATCATTTGCGTTTACTTACAGTAAATTGTTCAAATGTGATTGACAGCGCTTTCATTAATCGTTTATAATGAATATAGATACGATACAGAGGTGCGGTCTGTTGTGTAAGTAATCAAAATAAGAATGGACATTCGATTGATTATTGAAGGAGTATACCGCCGAAAGCTCATTTGTGTGTCCACACAATGACCTTGATGATTGGGGATACACCTCCTTCATTGCCATTTGAAGTAAATGGAGAGCTGTCTTTATGAACAGTTCTCTTATTTTTTTATGAAAAGGAGCAAACAGATGATTAGACAATTCAAAGTTGGCGAACAAAAAACGTATGAAAGAGTTATTACACAAGAAGAAGTTGATCAATTTGCGAAACTAACAGGAGATTATAATAAAGCTCATTTTGATGAAGAGTATTGTTCTAAAACAATATTCAAAAAACCGATTGTTCATGGAATGCTTGTGGGTTCATTGTTCTCTAAGGTATTTGGAAGTGATTACCCTGGAGGTGGAATGATTTATTGTTCACAGACGTTTAAGTTTTTGAAGCCTATTTACCCTGATGAAAAAATAAAAGTTGTAATTACAGTTAAAGAGATTATCTTAGAAAAAAACCGGGTCATTTTTACAACAGAAATATGGAATGAAAAAAAGGAGTGTGCATTAACTGGTGAAGCAATGCTGATGCCAAGAAAGGATGAACAACATGGATAAATGGATTAAAAAGGATGCTTTTAAAGCAATGCTAACTGATGGAATGCGGATTTTGGTGGGAGGATTTTTAACATGCGGAACTCCAGAAGTCTTAATCGATTGGGTCGTTGAATCCAAAGTAAAAGATTTAGTTATTATTTGTAATGATGCAGGATATCCTGATCGTGGTGTCGGCAAATTATTATTAAACAATCAAGTTAAAAAGCTTATCGCAACACATATTGGGACAAATCCAAATGCAGGTAAACTGATGAGCGAAGGAATCGTTGATATTGAATTAATTCCTCAAGGAACGTTTGTAGAACAGATTAGAGCATATGGAGCTCGTCTTGGGGGTGTCTTATCACCAACTGGACTACATACACCTGTTGAAGAAGGAAAAAGAATTATAGAAATCAATGGGAAGTCTTTTATATTGTCAGAACCTATAGGTGCAGATATAGCATTAATTAATGCTTATCATAGTGATGAAATGGGAAATTTAACATATAAAGGTTCAGCAAGAAACTTTAATCCTACGATGGCAACTGCAGCTAAAGTCGTTGTTGCACAAGTTTATGAGCATGTGAGTGAAATCAATCCTGAAGTTGTGATTACACCTCACTCATTTATTGATTATTTAGTGGAGGTGTAATGAATGGATGCTAAAGATATTATTGCAAAGCGTATCGCAAAAGAATTAAAACCGGGTCACTTAGTTAACTTGGGAATCGGCATTCCTACACTCGTGGCTAATTATATTCCTGAAGGACAAGATATTTATCTACAAAGCGAAAATGGAATTGTTGGCCTCGGTGCATTAGCTTCAAATGAAGAAATTTGTGTTCATTTAACTAATCCATCGGGTCAGTATGCAACAGTAAAAAAACATGCAGCATTTTTTGATTCAGCATTATCATTTGTTATGATTCGTGGGGGACATTTAGATGTAACAGTTCTAGGTGCATTAGAGGTTGACGAAGAAGGATCTATCGCATCTTGGATTATTCCAGGTAAACTCGTTCCAGGTATGGGTGGATCCATGGATTTAGTAGAAGGTGCTAAAAAAGTGATTATAGCAACCACACATACAAATAAAGGAATACCTAAAATCAAAAAACGATGTAGTTTACCTTTAACTGGATATAAAAAGGTTCATATGATTGTGACTGAGTTATGTGTTATAGAAGTTAGAGAAGACGGGCTTCATTTAACTGAACGCCACCCTGATTATAGTGTTGAAGACATTATTTCTCAAACAGAAGCATTTTTACATGTTGATGATGTAAAAATGATGGAGGTATAAATATGAAAGTTATTCATCGTTTAAGACTGTCTCAAGCTGATGCTCATTATGGAGGAAATCTTGTAGATGGAGCACGTGTTTTAGGTTTTTTTGGAGATGTAGCGACTGAATTACTGATTCGTTATGATGGCGATGAAGGCTTGTTTAGAGCATATGAGAAAGTTGACTTTTTAGCACCTCTTTATGCTGGAGATTTTATTGAAGTTGAAGGTGAAATTATTTCAACTGGAAAAACATCTCGTAAAATGCATTTTCAATGTTTTAAAGTGATTAATGCAAGACCAGATCTGAATGCTTCAGCTGCAGATTTATTATCTGAAAGACAGTTAGTAACAGAGGCTTTTGGAACATGTGTTGTACCTAAAGAAAAGATGAGAATAAGTCATGAATAAACTGATTATCACGTGTGCGATTTCGGGAGCTGAAGTCACTAAAGAACAAAACCCATATGTTCCCTACACACCTGAAGAGATGGCTGAAGAAGCATATCAAGCCTATAAGGCAGGAGCTTCAATCATTCATTTACATGTGAGAAAAGATGATGGTTCTCCCACTCAAAGTAAACTTCGTTACGAAAAAGTCATGAAAATGATATTAAAAAGATGTCCCGATGTCATTATTCAACCATCAACAGGTGGAGCAGTTGGAATGTCTAGAGATGAAAGGTTAAAACCTACACTTCTTTCTATTGAGATGTGTACGCTTGATTGTGGAACACTCAATTTTGGTGGAGATGATATTTTTGTAAATACAGAAAATGATATAAAGTATTTTGCATCTAAGATTTATGAAAGAGAAATTTTCCCTGAGTTAGAGTGTTTTGAAAAGGGTCATATTGATACTGTTTTGAGATTACATAAACAAGGTTTTATTCAAAAACCAATGCATTTTTCTTTTGTATTAGGCATCAATGGTGGCATGAGTGGTGAGGAAAGAGACTTTCATTTTATGAGAGAAAGTATACCTAAAGAATGCACATTCGGTGTTGCTGGTATTGGACGTTATGAGTTCTCACTTGCTGAGTTATCTATAAAGTACGGAGGACACGTTAGAGTAGGTTTAGAAGACAATCTTTTTATTGAAAAAGGAATACTTGCTAAAGGAAATAAAGAACTTGTTGAAAAAGTTGTTCAATTAGCAAAATCATATCATAGAGAAATCGCATCGCCTGATGATGCACGAATGATTTTAGGTTTGAGGAGGAAATAAGCATGGAATCACGTTTTGGAACTCATCGCGTTTTAAATCCAAAAGGAAGTTTACCACAAGCAGCGTTTCATATTGATTCAACGCCTGTATGTGGTGATTCTGAAGTATTAATCGATGTGGATCTTTTAAACATCGATAGTGCATCCTTTCATCAATTAAAAGAAAGTTGTAATCATGATGTTGATAAGATGAAAGAGATGATTAAAGATATTGTTAAAGCACAAGGGAAAATGCAAAACCCTGTAACCAAAAGTGGTGGAATGTTAATTGGAACTGTGAAACAAGTGGGGAATTTACATCATGACCAAACACTTGTTAAGGGTACTAAGATTGCAACACTTGTCTCATTATCCCTCACCCCTCTTTATATTGAAGAAATTCATGAGATTAATTTAACTAATGAACAAGTGAAAATTTCTGGATCAGCCATTCTTTTTGACTCCGGTATATATGCAGTTATTCCTCTTGATTTAGATGAAAAACTTGTATTAGCAGCACTTGATGTGTGTGGTGCTCCTGCTCAAGTCAAGAAACTAGCTAAACCAAAAGATACCGTCTTTATAATAGGCGCAGCTGGTAAATCAGGATTATTATGTAGTTATATGGCAAAAAAACAAGTGGGTAAATCAGGAAGAGTTATAGGGCTAGTCAATGAAGTAGAACAAGCTGAACTTCTTAAGAATCTAAAACTAGTCGATGATGTTCTCATTGAAGATGCACTAAATAGTGTGGGCGTTTATGAGAAGATGATGACTTTAACAGATGGCAAATTGGCAGATTTGACCATCAATGTTGTTAATGTACAAAATACAGAAATGACATCTATTTTATCAACAAAAGATGATGGTATCGTCTACTTCTTTAGTATGGCAACATCGTTTACTAAAGCTGCACTTGGCGCAGAAGGTGTTGGAAAAGATGTCACGATGATGATTGGTAATGGCTACACTAAAAATCATGCTGAATTAACATTAGATATTTTCAAAAATAACACCGTACTCAAAGAACTATTTATGAAAAAATACGCTTAGGGAGAAAACTATGAAACTTGAATTAAATCAATCTTATATCGAACGAAAGAATAAATACTTTCCAGGTGTTACGGATGATTTATGGAATGATTGGAAATGGCAAACATCCAATCGTATTCGTAGAGCTGAAGATCTAAAAAAATATATTCCTTTAACTTCAGAGGAAGAAGATACTATACATCGTATTTTAGGTCACCTTCGTATGGCAATTACGCCATACTATTTAACACTCATAGATCCAAACGATGAAAGATGTCCGATTAGACAACAAGCAGTTCCTTTCAGCGGAGAACTTATCCAAGGAAAAAATGATTTATTAGATCCACTTCATGAAGATCATGATTCTCCAGTTCCAGGATTAACTCATCGCTATCCTGATCGTGTTTTATTTCTCATTACAGATATGTGTTCAATGTATTGTCGTCATTGCACAAGACGTCGTTTTGCAGGACAAAAGGACGCTGAATTAAAACAAGAGAATATCGATCGTGCGATTGAGTATATTAAGAATCATGAAGAAGTCAATGACGTGCTACTTTCTGGTGGCGATGCATTTATGGTAAGTGATGAGAGAATTGAATATATTTTAAAAAAACTAAGAGAGATTGATCATGTTCAAGTGATTCGTTTTGGAACAAGAACACCTGTTGTTATGCCACAAAGAGTCACAGAAAAACTTGTCAATATTTTAAAGAAATATCACCCTATTTGGGTAAATACCCATTTTAATCATGCTAATGAAATTACTTTAGAATCAAAACAAGCGATTGATCGTTTAGTAGATGCTGGTATTCCTGTTGGCAATCAATCAGTACTTCTTAAAGGTGTGAATGATTGTGTTCATATCATGAGAAAACTTGTCAAAGGTTTAATTGCTATTCGAGTAAGACCTTATTATATTTATCAGTGTGATTTATCATTTGGTATTGAACACTTTCGAACAAGTGTATCCAAAGGTATTGAGATTATTGAAGGTCTTAGAGGACATATTAGTGGAATAGCAATTCCAACATTTGTTGTTGATGGTCCTAATGGTGGAGGTAAAATTCCAGTCATGCCTAATTATGTTATTTCTCAAGCACCTGGCAAGGTTGTACTTAGAAACTATGAAGGTGTTATAACAACCTACAGTGAACCTGAACATTATGTATCAGAATGTCTTTGTGAGGATTGTAAAAACAAGAAACTCGATGGCATTAGTGGACTATTACAAGGAAATAAAATTGCGATTGAACCTGAAGGTTTAAAACGCAAAGAAAGAATTTTACATGATCAAAAGCATTGAAAAATACCAAACCATTGGTATTATCGGCATTTCAAAAAACACAGGTAAAACAACAACACTCAATGCCTTTATTGAGTTTTATAAGCATGAACGATTAGGATTAACTTCGATTGGTTTAGATGGAGAATCGATTGATCAAGTAAATTTTTTACCGAAACCAAGAATTAGGGTTTATCCAAATATGATATGTGCAACTGCTAAAGAGTGTCTTCAAGATTCTCATGTTTTATATGAAGTCTTAGAAGAAACGAGTTATTTAACGCCTATTGGAAAAGTTTTAATTGTAGAAATCAAATCAGAAGGAAACCTCGTAGTTGCAGGTCCATCTACCAATAGAGATATGAATCATTTGCTTTCTCGTATGAAGACATATGTGAAAAGGATTTTTGTTGATGGTGCATTATCGCGAATGACATTTTCTCAAATTTCTGAATTAGATGGAATTGTTTTAGCAACAGGAGCATCCTTTTCATCAGAAATGATTGATACCATTCATAAAACTAAACATCTTATCACGATGTTTAGTTATCCGAAAACTGAAGAGATTTTTGATACAAAAGCTTCTTTTATCATTAAATGTAGAGATCATTTAGTAGAAGTTCCTAAAAAAATATCGATAATGACAGAAGAAATAAAGAAAAATCAAAATAAAATCACATGGATTTACGTTAAGGGTGCAATTAC
>CAYJBI010000026.1:0-14118 GCA_964368345.1 uncultured Mariniplasma sp.
GACTTAAAGTTGTCATGATCTCATTTAATATCAATTATCTTAAATACATTAGAGCATTATCAGAAACCATTGAATTACAACTCTTAGCAGATCAAACAGATGATACGATATTGTATGATGCAAGAGTGAATCGGATTGATTTATCTTTATGGCATGAGCTTTTGACTCCTGATTTTGTTAAAAAATTAAAAAAAGAAGGATTTAAGATTGCTATTTTTACAGTCAACGAACAAAGTCTAGTCATGAAGTATCAACATATGGGTGTTGATTACTTAACAACTGATCGCTAAAATATTTTTAGAGGATTCTTAAATTATGGGAATCCTCTTTTCATTTTTTCGTGTGTTATAATGAATTAAACAAGAAAAATGGAATTTTGCATTTTTATATGAGAAATATATAAGCAATAAGGAGAAAAAAATATGGTTAATGTCTTAATGAGTCGAGGTATTTTAGGTAGTGATATGCTCTTTGAAGAATTAAAAGATGTTATCAAAAAAGAACATGTTGTATCCATTTTACTCTATTCTTTTTTTGATGATCAGTTTCTAACAAAAGAAGCCTACCACTTGTTTTACCAACAAGGGAGTGAGTATTATGAAAAAATGATAGGAAGTTTTAGTCCATATGGTATTCAAGAGTCATCTATTCAATGGATATATTATGATACACCTACTGAAGAAGCTATTCAAATGATTAAAAAATCAGACATTCTCTATTTTCCAGGTGGAGCACCAGATCAAATGATGGAAAGATTTAAAGATAAGAATCTTATTCAAGCAATCGAAGAACATCAAAAAATATATATTGGTTCATCAGCAGGAGCAATGATTCAATTTGAGGACTATCATATTTCAGCAGACGCTGAATACCCTAAATTCAGCTATGAAAAAGGTTTAAATCTACTTAAAGGTTTTTCTATTGAGGTTCATTACAGAAGAAGAAAAAAACAAAAATCAGGAATGAGAAAGGTATTTCGTGCATATCGGCATGCCATCTTCACAATTCCAGATGATGGCGCACTGGTTTGTTATGATGATGAGATTATCATGCTTGGGAATGCAGATCTTCTATACGATCACAGAGGCATTATTTGATGAAAAAGT
Organism: uncultured Mariniplasma sp.; assembly: GCA_964368345.1. Lineage (GTDB taxonomy): Bacteria > Bacillota_I > Bacilli_A > Acholeplasmatales > Acholeplasmataceae > Peloplasma. Next base: position 1,107 of record CAYJBI010000026.1, read on the forward strand.
TTTTCATATGGTATATCGTTTTTAGCATTATCATGTTTATCGCACTTTATACATTCACACTTTATCAAAAAGCAAATCAACGTTCGATGGATTTCTTCAATGAACTTGTTGATGAAGCTGTAACAACATTAAATCCTGAAAGGTTTATTAAGTATCAATCACTTGCATATGAAGAAATAGCAAATGAAAGCATTGATGGATATCGCATTTTACTCTATCATGTGATTTTAGGAGATTCTCTAAAGCCTGAAGATCATTTAGTCTTTATCATCATTCCAGAAAACGACCAAGTTCCTTATGCTAATGAGGTTAAGGATTTAAATGATAAGACAAAGCTAATAATCAAACATAATGAAATAACTATTTTTAACTCTTACACCGATGAACGATATCAGAATTATGCAATCTCGTATGGTATTAAGGAAATAGGTATGTATTATTATGATGTTAAATTAGAAGAAGATTTGTATGGTTCTTATGAACTTTACGCATATGATGGAAGCACGATTATTAATAAAATAATTTCTTTAGAATTACTTGAAGAAGAGATTTCTGAATCAACATATTCTAAAGGTTACACACAAGATGAAAAAGATGAATTACTAAATATTAATGAGTTTGTCAAAAATGATTTAATAATGAATATGACACTCTATTTAGTGATTGATATCATTGTTGGTGCCATTATTTGGTTTATCATAAAGAAAATTGCACAACAAAGAGCATAACTCAGGTGGCGAAAGCCATCTTTTTTTTATCCTCAAGGAAATCGGTTTCACAATTTTTATGAAAGCCCTTTACAAATTAAAAAAAATAGATATAATAAAAATAGGAAATCGGTTTCCAAACATAGGAGATTATTGAGATGACGACAAACTTCACGATAAAAAACAATCAAGGCGTCTACTTTCCTCTATTCAATACAAGAGGACTTCGCGCTTCAATCACCCCCTATTTTGGTGGTGATTTAAAACGAGATCAACATCGTTATGCATTAGAACCAGCTTCAGAGTTAAATTTATATCATCCTCATTTTTCAAGAAACATCATTTTTAATGTTGATGATCGTTTATATTTCCTTAATGGACAAACAGAAAAGCAATTACAAGATCATCTAGATGTTTCTTATGAACCATTTACTCAAACAGTAAAACGTTCAAATGATTTATATCTGATCACGACTACATCATTTATTCCACATGATGGACTGGTTGAAATACATCATATCACTTATAAAAACATGTCATTAAAACAACAAAAATTACAAATCACAACAGCAATACCTATTTATGGAAGAAGTGCAGATAACTTAAGAGATCATAGACATGTGACGTCACTCCTTAACCATATCGAAGTTATAAAAGAAGGTATTACGTGTAAACCAACTCTCTCCTTTGATGAAAGAGGGCATCAAGAAAACCATACCATTTACTCCGTGCTCTCTTCATCATCTTTCCTTAAAATCAAGGGTTACTTACCAGTCCTACATGATTTTATGAATGGTGGATCACTCTTGTTTCCTCAAGGGTTAGATAGTCTTAAACAACAGGGTTTCACTTTGAATGGGTATGATGCTATGGGTGGTATTCAATATGAAACGATTGAATTAGCTCCTCAAGGTGAAGTGTCTTTGATTGTTACAATCGGTATTCATGAATCAAAAGATGAGCTTCTTAAGGACATGAAATATTTAAACGAAGATGTTTTAAGACAAAGTCTTATTGAAACCACACAGTTTTTTAAGAATTATCAAGAAGATCTATCCTTTAAGATAGCTAGTGAAAAAACAGTTAATCAGTTATCATGGGTTGTTCTTCAACCGATGTTAAGACGTTTTCTTGGGAATTCATTTCTTCCTCATCATGACTATGGTCGTGGAGGCAGAGGATGGCGTGATTTATGGCAAGATTTGTTAGCCTTGATCATGATGAATGATGAATCGGTCTTCGATTTACTCTATAACAACTTTGCAGGTATTCGTATTGATGGATCTAATGCAACAATTATCGGTGATAAGATTGGAGAGTTTAAAGCTGACAGAAACATGATTACACGTATATGGTCTGATCATGGTGCATGGCCACTTTTAACAACAAAACTCTTTATCGATGAAACAGGGAATATTGAATTCTTGTTGAAAAAACAAACCTATTTCATGGATCAGTTTACACATTTAACAAGAAAAACAAGGTCTTATCAATCGTCTTTTCAAACGACGAAAGAAGGAAATGTTTATGAAGGCACAATCTTAGAACATTTACTTTTACAAAATCTTGTTGGATACCATAACACAGGTAAACATGGATTTACGAGATTAGAAGATGCTGACTGGAATGACGGATTAGATATGGCACACAAAAATGGTGAAACTATCGCATTCACACATATGTATGCTGCTAATTTAAAGACACTCAAAGAGCTTTTATCAAGTCTTAAGGTAGAAGAAGTCATAATCTTTAGTGAATTAACAGAACTCTTTGAAGAAAAAGTTGATTTAAATCATTTCTTTGATCGAGTTGAAGATTTTAGTGGAGAACAAGTGCCTTATCATAAAGATTTGCTCATCGCTAAACTTGAACATCTTTATCGGATTAAAATAGATCATCTGCATAAAAATGCCTTTGTTAAAGATCACTACAAGAGTTACTTTGATAACGAAGGATTAGATGTTGATATCAATCAAACCATCAATCTTACGGGACAAACGATGGCACTGATGAATCAAACAGCATCGTATGATCAAGTTAAAAAAATAATTAAAAAAACTAAGTTAGAACTTTTTTATCCCGAACAGGGCGGTTATCGTTTAAATAGCGATTATCAAAAAGTATTAATGTCTATGGGTAGAGCTTACGGCTTCGCTTATGGGCATAAAGAAAATGGATCTGTATTTTCACATATGGCTTTAATGTATGCCTATGGACTATATAAGTATCAGTTTGTTCTTGATGGAAGAGAAGCAATCTTTGCACTACTTGATAAAGCACAAGATGCTTCATCACATGTCTTATGTGGTATACCCGAATACTTTAATGATCGTGGTGTTGGCATGTACCCTTATCTAACGGGGTCTGCATCTTGGATGATTCTTTTGCTTCGTAATGAAGTCTTTGGGATTCAAATGAAACTAGGTAAACTACACTTAAACCCTAAACTCGTTAAAGAAGATTTTATGGATGGAAAAGCATCAATTAAAACATATATCAACGGCAAACAAAAAACAGTAACATACGATAATCCGAAAAATTTAGATTATGGATATTATCGTATAAAAAACAGTGATGAAAATGAAACATCCATAGAGGTATATCTTGATGAAATTTTATGAAACCTATGATTATCGTGGAATAGGCTATCAAAAGTTATTTCACCATCAGAGTTGGCGTATCGCAATTCTTAATTACATTGATGAATTAGAAATTGATCAAATTAATTATGTTGAAGCACACACGTTAACTGAAGAAGCTTTCGTTTTATTAGAAGGTGAATGTACACTCTTTTTTGCAGAAGTAGTTAATCAAATGATCGTCAAATTTGAAGCAATTCAGATGGAAAAGAACGTAGTTTATAAGATTCCGCAAGGTATTTATCATACACATACACTCAATAAAAAAGCACATGTACTTATTATTGAAGAAGAAAATACAGCGTATGAAAATTCACCTCGTATATGGCTTGTTGATCAAACAAAAAAGTTGTTAATTCAATGTCATGAGGAACTATCAAAATGATGTATCGACTTGTATGGGAAGATTTGTTTAATCAAGATGGAAAGCCCAATGAGGCCAATTGGACTTTCGAAACAGGCGGACATGGCTTTGGTAATCATGAAGCACAGTATTATACTGATCGATTAGATAATGCTTATGTCAAAGATGGCATGCTTCATATCGTTTCGAAAAAGGAAGTATATAAAGACAATTTTTATACCTCAGCAAAACTAACGACACTAAATAAACATCATATCAGATATGGGAAGATTGAAGTCATGGCTAAAATCCCTCGAGGATTAGGAACGTGGCCTGCGATTTGGCTTCTTGGTGAAAATATACATGAAGTGGGTTGGCCAAGTTGTGGTGAAATTGATTTGATGGAACATGTAGGACACAATGAAGAACACATTCATTTTTCACTCCATGCTTTAGATAACCATCATTTAATCGGTAATCAACCAACATTTGCAAAAAAAATTCCAGGGATTCTAGATGATTTTAACGAGTTTTCCTTGACGTGGGATGAAGAAGGATTTGAATTCTTCTTAGATCAAAAAAGCTATGTCAAGTTTAATAAAAAAGATTACCCAAATATTACTTTGTGGCCTTTCGATCAACCTTTCTATTTGATTCTAAATTTAGCTTTAGGTGGTTCATGGGGTGGATTGATAGATGATTCAATATTTCCGTTAGAATTTTTAATTAAGTATGTCAAAGTATATGAAAGAAGTGATTCTATTGACTAAGAAACGAACGATTTATACAATTGCAAAGGAATTAAATCTCGCACCAGGAACGATTTCAAAAGTGCTTAATCAAAACGGAAACGTTTCAGATAAAACGAGAGAACGTGTATTAGCACATATTAAAGATGTTGGTTATGTTCCAGCTTCCTCTGCGCGTATGCTTAAATCAAAACGCACGTATACAGTAGGTATCGTTTTTACAGAAGAATCAGATGTTGGGTTAGAACATAGTTTCTTCTCATCGATTTTACAACACTTCAAAACTTATGTGGAAAAAGAAGGTTATGAATTATCCTTCATCGTTAAAAAGCTGGGTAAACATGAGCTTTCTTATTATGAATGGTGTCAAAACAAGCGTGTAGATGGTGTTTATATCGTTGTTGGCAATTATAATGACAAGGGTTTATATGAATTAATCAATAGTGATATTCCTTGTGTATCAACAGACATGATCGTTAAAGGATTACATACAGTAGTTAGTGATAATGATCAAGGGATAAAACTCACACTTGAATTTATAAAGAATTACTTGAAAAAACAGAAAGTTGCTATGGTATCAGGTCCTATTCAATCTAAAGCGTTTAATGAACGTGTTGTTGCATTTAAACGTGAAATGAAACATTTAGAATTTGAATTGAAAGAAGATCAAATTGTTTATGCAGAGTCTTTCGGATTTACATCTGGATATAATGCAGCAAGTGAACTTCTAAAACAAATGAATGAAAAACCTGAAGTCATTGTTGTAGCCAGCGATGATATCGCATTAGGTGTTTTAAAAAGATTAGCTGATCAACATATCTTGGTACCTGAAGAAATTCAAGTCATCGGCTTTGATAATATTGCATTTGCTAAGCATTTTACACCATCGTTGACAACGGTTGCACAAGATAGAAAACTTCTTGGTGAAACAGCAGCTAAAATCTTGATTCGCCTAATGGAAGGAAATGAAGAAAGTATTCCAGAAGTAACTAAATTGCCTGTTGAATTGATTGCAAGAGATTCAACAAAGGTATCCAGATAAAATAATTTGTAAACGCTACCATGAAATGGTAAAATAATTATACAAGAAAAAAGAAACCGATTTCCTTGGAGGAATTATGAATCAAAAAAATGTCTCTTATACCATGAATCAATATCAAAAAAAGAAGCCGTTTTCGAGTTTTCTCAGTGGCATTGCAGGTCCGATGGGAATTCCTCTTTGGGCATTTTATGTTAACCGAGGACAAGCGATTGCGTCCTTTGGGATTCGTGATAAAAATGGCGCAATGATGGAGTTTTATCCTGCAAATCTCAGCTATCATTATGTATCAAAAATAGGGTTTAGAACATTTATCAAGAAAAACTCAAGCGTCTATGAGTGTTTTAAAGAACCTAATTTATATCAACAAATGATTATTCAACCCGATGAGCTAACACTTATTGAAACCATTAAAGAGTTTAATCTTGAAATCAAAATAACTTATTTCACACTTCCCAATGAGCCACTAGCTGGTCTTGTAAGAAGAGTTGAACTAACAAATCTATCAGATGAACCATGTGATATTGAAATCGTTGATGGTCTTAGTCAAATGCTACCTTCAGGAATTGATTATGGCGGATATAAAGCAATCTCAAACCTTCTTCAAAGTTGGATGGAAACTGTTGAAACAAATGAATATAATTTCTTTAAACTAAGAGCTTCTACAGATGACTCGGCAGAAGTGAAACTTGTAACTGATGGAAATTACTATTTCACTAAGGGTTCACAAAAACCACATTATATTACTGATTACAAGAAAGTGTTTGATGAAGATTTATCACTTGAAACGCCTTATCAGTTTATGAATCATTCGTTTGATGAATTCTTAAAAATTAAACAAACATATGTGAATCAAGTACCCTCAGCTTTTTCAGCATTCCAGTTTAAAAACTTTAAAAAAGAAGTTTTTATTTCAGTTATTGGATATGCAAATAGTAAAGATATCTTAGATGAAAAGGTTAAAACATACACATTAGCATCTCTTGAACAAAAACGTCATGATAACAAATTGATTCACGAAGAGTTAATGCATGCTGTTGAAACAAAAACAAAAGACAGTCGAATTGATCAATATGTTAAACAGTGTTATATCGATAACGTATTAAGAGGTGGAATTCCTATCTTAATAGATACGCTAGATGGAACGATTGGATATCATCTCTATTCAAGAAAACATGGAGATCTTGAAAGAGATTATAATTTCTTCTCTATTGAACCTAGATATTACTCACAAGGAAATGGGAATTTTAGAGATGTGCTTCAAAATAGAAGAAATGATATTTTCTTCACTCCTCAAATAGGTGATTTCAATATTGTTCAGTTCATGTCACTTATTCAAGCAGATGGCTACAATCCATTATCAATCGAAGGTATAAAGTTTACTTTCGAGGGGAAGATAGATACATATAAAGAACAAATTCAATCCGTTTTAAAAAATGAATTTACACCAGGAATGATTGCTACAGAGCTTAAAGTATTAAACCTTGATGTCGATACAAACTTAAAAGAAATTATGGCCTTATCAAGACCACATGTGAAAGCAAGTTTCGGAGAAGGTTACTGGGAAGATCATTTTACATATTTCTATGATTTAATTGATAGTTATTTAGGTATTTATCCAGATCAAGAAGAACATCTTTTATTTCAAAGAAAAGTACCATTCTTCAAATCACCAGTGAAAGTATTACCAAGACATCTTAAATACGTAAAAACCAAAGATGGACGTATTAGACAGTACGGAGCAATCCATCATCATCACCAGGAAAAAGATACGTGGCTTTTAGGAAAAGAAGGCATATTAAAAGTAAATGTGATGGGTAAATTAATTACACTTGTTCTTAATAAGTTTGCACATCTTGACCCAGAAGAAATCGGATTATCTTATGAAGCTAATAAACCTGGTTGGAATGATGCGATGAACGGTCTTCCAGGACTCTTCGCTTCTGGTGTCTCAGAAATGATTGAATTAAAGCAACTTTCTAAATTCATATCTAAGAAGATTGAAACCTATCCAAATAAAAAAGTATCTGTACTTAAGGATACACGAATTCTAGCAAATGATTTAATTTCATGTCGTGGTGAAACACCGATGATTCGATGGAATGAACGTATGTCAGCACTAGAAAAATATCGTGAAGCATTAGATTTATCCCAGTCTATAAATGAATTTAAGTTAACTGAATTTAGAGAAATCTTTCATAAAATCAATGAAACTCTTGATTCAAGTATTCAAAAAGCAAAAGAACTAAATGAAATATATCCAACATACCTTATCTATGAAGCTAAAGCATTTGAAGATAACATAGATGATAAAGGTCTACCAATCATTGGTGAATATGGCTTACCAACGGTAAGAGTGACATCGTTTGAATTAAGAGCATTACCTGTATTTTTAGAAGCCCCTGCAAGATATTTAAAAGCACTTGCAGACAAGAAAGAAGCACTAGAAATTTATCAAACGATTAAGTCATCAGAACTTTATGATTCAACACATGCTTTTTATAAAACATCAGTTTCATTAGAACATGAGACCCAAGAGATTGGACGCATTCGTGCATTTACCAAAGGATGGTTTGAAAGAGAATCTAATTTCCTTCATATGACTTATAAATATCTTTTAGGTTTACTGAAAGTTGGTTTATACGATATTTTCTATGAAGAAATTAAAACAAACCTAACAGCATTTATGGATCCGTTAATCTATGGAAGATCACCTTATGAAAACTCATCATTCATTGCACCTTCAAACAATCCTGATCCTAAGAAAAGAGGACAAGGATTTGTCTCAAGGTTGTCAGGTTCCACAGCAGAAGTATTATCCATGTGGAAAATAATGTTCTTCGGTTTACGTTTATTTGAAGAAGTAAATGGACAACTTCAGTTTAAACTAGAACCTAAATTGCATCACAGTTTATTTAAAGATGGTTATATTGAAACGACGCTTTTCCAAAAGACGAAAGTTCAATACTATAACAACACAGGATTAAGCACCTATGATCCTCTGTGTCAGATTGAAAAAATAGTTTTAATTAAGGGTGATGAAACATGTGAAATACATGATCATCATATTGTGGGTACGTGGACAAGAGACATCCGTGAAGGATATGTCAATCAAATAAAAGTCTATTTTCAAGGAGGAAAATAAATGAGAAAAAAATGGTTAGTTTTAACACTTATCGCAGTGTTTGCTATCTTCTTAGTTTCATGTAAAGAAGATCCCGAAACACCCAAGTTAACAGCAATTGCGTTTGCTGGTGTTGATGATGCAACAATCGAATTCAATACAGAATTCAATGTTCTAACAGGCGTCACTGCAAAAGGAAATGATGATGTTGATTATACGAGTGATATCACGTATGTGACAATGTCAGATGTTTCAGAATCAGGTTTGTTAAATACAGCGAAAACTGGTAAACACGGGATTCGTTATGAAGTCAAAGTAGGTGATTTGACTGCACAACATTGGCGGTATATTACAGTTAAAGAACCAGAAGCTGTTGAAGGCGAATTTTTAATTAATAAAGATTTCTCGAATGGTACAGCTGGTTGGGACAGTCCAAGTGTTGTCTATAACGGTGATGGTTCATCAATGGATATGTCCGTTGAAGATGGCGCATTAAAGACTGTTGTTGTTGCAGGTTCATCTGCACATACACCACGTTTTGGACAAATGAATGTTCCATTTGAACAAGGTAAAGCTTATAAAGTATCATTTAGAGCAAAAGCATCAGAAGCTAAGATTATTAACCTACAAGTTGGTGAATTATTATCAGATTCTCCATGGTTTACAGATTTTAAGAAAAATCAAACTGAACACCGTACAATCACGACAGAATGGGCAACTTATGAATACACATTTATTCATACACTCGATAACAAGCGTGGTGGTGTATTATTTGAACTTGGATCAATCAATGGTGTCGGTGTCAATGCAACATTATGGTTTGATGACATCGAAATCACAGAAGTTGAAATAGGTGAAGATGAAACTGCACCTGTCTTCTCTGGTGTTAGCAACAAGTCAGTATTAGTGGGTAGTACAGTCAATGTATTAACAGGAATTACTGCATATGATGTGATTTCTGGTGATGTAACAGAAGATATTACATATGTTATTACGAATAGTGCTGATGAAGTTGTTACAGAAATTGATACAACTGAAGAAGCTCTATATACAGTTTCATTATCTGTTAAAGATGAAGCAGACAATGAAGCAACTGCAGAATTTACAATTGAAGTTGTTGGTATGCAGTTCTTAGCAACAAATTTAGTTGCAAATGGTAGTTTTGCAAACGACATGACAGTGGATAAACCAGAATGGTCTACATTTATACAAGATTGGGGTGCAGCACCAGTTGTTACACCAACTCATAATAAAGAAGCAGGAACATTTACTCTCGATATCGCAGGTGGTGGAGATGCAGCTTGGGCAATTCAATTATTCCAAGATGGTTATATTACACTTGTTCAAGGTAAGACATATCGTTTACAAGTAACTGCAAAAGCATCTGTTGAAAGAAATTTAAACATTGCAATTGGTTATGGTGACCCATATGTCACTTATGCAAGAAAAGATGGTATTCAGTTATCAACTGAAGATGCAGTTTATGAAGTATTATTTACAGTTACAAACCCAACACATGCAGTTAAGCTTGGATTCGAATTAGGATCTCAAACTGGATTTGCTGATGGTTTAGTAACATTTAGTGATATTAAATTACAAGAAGCTGATCTTCCAACAATTATTAAAAATAGCAACTTTACCGATACTGGATGGCAAGCGTTCCACAATGACTGGGAAGGTTCAGTTGCAACATTAGATGTTGTTGAAGGCGAATTTGTTTATAACTTAACCAAGTATACGAATGGTTCAGCAGGTTATTTACTACAATGGATTTATGGAACTAAGCTCGTATTAGAAGCTAATACTGCTTATACATTTACATTTGATGCTTATGCATCGAAAGATATTGCGATTACTCCTTTCTTTACTCAAGGGGAACCAGCAGGTTACAATAACCTTGTACAGTCAGGTAATGTTAACTTAACAGGTGTAAAAGCAACGCATACAATTAGTTTCTCAACAGGTGAATCTGTTGAATTACCATTTGAATTTAAGTTTGAATTTGGTCAAGCATTCACAACATTTGACGAAGGTGCAGAATGGATCAAATTTGATAACTTATCACTTAAGGAAGATGGAGAAGCAACTGAAGAACTTCTTGTTAACGGTACTGCTGATCAAGTGGTTGGTGGACATGTTGTAGATAACGCTGGCGTTGGTGCAAGTACATTTACATATAGTTTAAATGGTGGTGTTGTTACTGTCACTGGAATCGGTGGAAACGCTTATGAACCACATTATTATTACATCATTGATGAATTAGCAGCTGGTAAATATGTTGCAACATTCAAAATGACATCAAGCGTTGCAAGAGACTTTAGATTTAATATAATTCTACCTAATAGTTCATATGCATCCATTCTTCCAGATACGAAGTATGATTTCAATATTGCTACTGCAGATGAAATGGTCGAAGTAACTGTAGCATTTGAAGTTGCACAAGCTTTAACACATGTTAAGGTTGAATTAGACTTTGGTACACTGGGTGGAGAACTTGTATCTCAAGTTGGAACATTCACACTCCACAGTATGTTGATTTATCAAAACTTTAACTAATAGGTGACTTATATGAAAAAAATATGGAGTATACTCGTCGTAGTCATGTTTGTATTTGTCCTTGTTGCATGTGGTAAAGATGATCCAACAAATCCAGACGATACTAAGCAGACAATTGCATTAACTTACGCTGACTGGGGTAACCAGGAAATGAATCAGCGCATGATTGATAAGTTCATGGAAAAATATCCACACATTCGCGTGACATTAGCTACAAATATTTCAGGTAGTGGCGCAGAATTTACAGGTTCATTAGTAGATGCAGCACAATTAGGAATTCTTCCTGATGTGTTTGCAACTGATAATGTACCTACTGTTGTTAATGCAGGTTTAACGAAAGATGTTGCCTCAATGTGGGATAAAGATGATGATGCTAAACTTGTTTATGATAATATAGCATTGACAGGTGTTTACAATGGTAAACGTTATGCATTACCCTCATTCCAATTCTTTAAAGGTATTATGATTAATCTTGATATCTTTGAAGGAGCAAATTTGAGTACAGTTGAAGGAAAATATCGTATTGATAACGATGGATATCCAGTCAAAGACTGGACACACAGTGAATTTGTTGAAATTGCTAAAGCTATAAAGAATTTCAGTCTAGATGACACGCAAAAATTAGTTATTGGTATGGATACTTGGTATGGTTCACCTGATTTTCAACAAGTATGGCCAATGATGAATAATGCTGAAACACAATATGATACATGGGATGGAACAGAATTCCATTACACATCAGATGCATGGATTTCTGCAATGCAAGCGAAAGTGGCACTTCATGCTTTAACAGATGGAACAACAACACGCTTTACTGATGCAGATTTAGCAAATGATACAACAGGTATTTTATCTTCTTACATGATTCAAACCGGTTATGCAGCGATGGATATTGAAGGGTCATGGCAGTTTGGTGTAATTAATGCTGCTAAAGAAGAAAGTGATATCAACTTAGGCTTCTGGCCATATCCTAGTGGAACTGAAGGATTATTCCCACCAACTATTCTTGACTACCAATGTGTATCTTATCAAACAGCTTATCCAGAAGAAGCATACTTACTAGCTAAATGGATGACTTATGGTCAAGATGGATGGTTAGCACGTCTTAGTTTATTAGAAGCAGATAAAGCTGAAGCTTTAGCTGCTGGAGAAATTCCAACATTCTTAGATCGTTTCCCTGTAGCAGCTTATGATGCTGTTTGGGATCGCGTATTAGATTTAGTTGATGGTATTGAAGGTATTGAATATACCATTAGTCGTATTGAGTATTCTAAGCCAGACTTAGATAAATGGCTTCCAGGTTATAAAGATTTCTGGGCATGGGTTAGTGATCCAGACAATCCTTACAACTGGGATAAGCTAGTTATTGAAGGACCAACTGCTGTACCAACCTATGCAGCACAATGGGAAGCATCAATCAATCAAATTGTATCTGAAGCGATGGCAAGTTTAGGTAAAAGTTAATTAGTTATGGTTTGAGAGGGGATTTTCCCCTCTCTCACCCATATTTTTGGAGGATATATGAAACGTTTATTTGACTTATTAAAAAAAGGAATGACATCAATGACCACTTTCTTTAAAGGATTGACCGTAAAAAAATGGGTGATTTTGTCGTTATCCGTCTTTTTTGTTTTACTGATCAGCTTTTCTTTTTTTAAGAAGTCAACGATAAATAACCATTATGATGGATTAGAATTGATGAATGATTATTCAAATACTTATTTGACAAAAGCTTTTAGTACTCCGCTTTACTCAGAGTTAGTTCAAAGTTATAAAGATAATAATAAAATAGATGTTAATCAAGAAAAAACAATTTTAACTGGAGATATGCAAGGATTAGTAGTAAATTCTAATC
>CAYJBI010000027.1:0-14064 GCA_964368345.1 uncultured Mariniplasma sp.
GCTAGATTCTTTTGACAAATTGTTGTATATTTAATAGTTTTTGATAATATAAAAGCATAGAATCATTAAAAAAAAGAAAGTAGTGATATCATGGAAAAAATCACATTTCCCCTTTCAAAGTTACTCGAAGGTCTAGAAATGGTTTCAAGAGATTGTACAGTCTACATGCATAAGAAAACATATGAATTTATAATCATCACTGATGAGGATTTACGCACATACGACATATATCAGTCAGATGAAGATCAAACACTTCTGGAGTGGGAAAAAGATATGATGCGTCTGTTGGATGATGTTCTATATCAAAAGAAAGATGAATATATGATATTACCTGATTCATTTGAACTACATGAACACAAGATTATGGAACGTTTTTCATATACCCTCTCTGATAATTTAAGAGATGAGTTTTTGAATGCCATTTTTAGAAAAGGAGCTTTTCAACGATTTCAACAGTTATTAATCCATCATGGACTTAGAGATACATGGTTTGAATATAAACGAAAAAGTTATCTTGAAAAGTTGATGACTTGGTGCGAAGATGGGGGTTATTCATGTGAGTAAAAAGTTTACATTGAATCATTTTGAAGATATCATACCAAATCATATCTTATCACGAGGATACGATTACTATAATGAGGATTGCATCAAGCAGTTTAGGATTGAAAAAGACTCGGTTTATGCATCTGTTTTAGGCGCTGATCTCTATGAAGTTGAGATTACATTAGACCCCGATCACAATGCCGTGATTGATGCAACGTGTTCATGTCCCTATGACCAAGGTCCATACTGTAAACATTTTGCAGCTGTGTTGTACCGCTTGCATGATGAGATTAATGATCATCAAACAGATCGTTTTAAAACTTATCTAGAGACAAAGACGAAACAAGAACTCATTGGAATATTATTGGAACTAGCAAATGAAGATCCACACATTTCGATAAGGTATGGATCAGAAAAATCTAATTCTAATATTTCATCACTGATTGATATTCACCTAGACCCATTCATGGATGATGGTTTTATTCATTACCGGGATGCACGAAAAGCAATTAAAGGATTTGAGATTGCATTAAATAAAGCTGATGGGTCTCTACCTATTGATCAATTTAAAATCAGTTTTGAAATCATAAAAAAATGGCTTAATGTATATCAAGAGTTTGATGATTCTGATGGTTATCTATCCTCAATTAAATACGAGGCTTTGCAACTTCTTCAACAAGCAGCAGAAGAAGTTGACCTAGAAAATGAAGTCATTGAAAGTGTAAAAGAGATCATGTCCTTCATATCGACTTCTATTGATTCTAATTTTGAAGATACACATCTTGAATTACTACGTTCAATTTTTACACTCATCAGGTTCAAAGAAATTAAAGATATGATATCTACAATCATCAAATCATTGGTTGATTTTAATCATAAATCAACTTATTTTAAGTATTACCAAGATGAAGTGATTGATCTGTATTATCTATTATTAAATAACTCAGATAAAAAGGAAGCAGATGAATGGATGCATTCTCATTTGCATAGTCATCCAATGAGAATCAGAGCAATCGAGCAGGCATTTAAAGATAAAAACTATCCATTCATTATTCAAATATGTCAGGAAAGTCTAGAGCAAAATCTAGGCTATCAAAAAGAATGGCATCACTATTTAGTTCAAGTATATACACTTAACAAGCAATATGATTTAGCTAATTCTCATATGAAAGATCTCATTTTGCTCAATGATTCAACCTACTATGAAACCTATAAAGCATCATTTGATCACTCCAACTGGCAAAGTGAAGTCATAAGACTGCTTGATGAACTTGGTAAACAAAGATATATCCCATCAATCTATGAAAAGATCATGATTGGCGAAAAAAAATATGATTATTTGCTTCGTTATGTGACAAAACAGCCACATAAGGTTTTTGATTTATATCAGCATTTTCAAGAGATTTATTACGAAGAAGTTAAGTCGATTATGAAACACGAGATATTGAATCAGTTTAGCACTGGATCGAGTAAAAAGCATTATCTATATCGAACACATTATTTAGATACAATGCTAAAAGCTTATGGAAACGAAGAAACAAAGACAATGATTTATGATATGAAAACGATGTTTAAAAATCGTAAAGCACTCAATGAGGTACTCGATCACTATTTCATGAAATTGAGTTAAGTTATCAAACTAAATAGAGTATTTTCAATGATGAAAAGCAAATGCACTTTTTGCAGCATAAAGAACATGATATCAATATTACACGGAACTTAAATACATAAAAGTTGAAAACTTTGCCAATAAAGCATGCTTTGATAATCAATCAAGGTTTTAGAGTAAGTATATGTTTCGAGAGACCAGGCTTGACAATTTTGATCAATTGACATAAAATATAGGCGTAGTAGAAATACTACATAGAAGCTAACCAGTATGCTTCTGAAATCATGACTGGTGCGATCATCAGTTCGCTAACCCGCATGCGACTAATAAATAGCGGGTGCGTAAATGAACAAAGCCTCTTCGGAGGCTATTTTTTTAGGGGGAAATGAGATGACACCTTTTGGCTTATATGTTTTGACTCAAGAATATATGGATAAGTATTATATCGCCAAATATCCACAAGACAAAGAAACTGGCGAAAGACCATTTTTCTTTACTTTCAAAGAAGAACTAAATGATATATATTGGGTAATTCCTATTAGCTCAAAAGTCGAAAAGTATAAACCAGTCATTCAAAAATTTCCCAAATCAGGTGTTATTTATGAATTATATGGAAGTAAAGAATCAGTCATATTGATACAAAATATTGTGCCAGCAAAACTTGAGCATTTTGAAAGAGAGTTTACAGTCAATTCAATTCACTATGTACTAAAAGATGAAACAATAAAACGTGAAGTCGTAACAAGAGCAAAATCAATTATAGCGCTCATAAAGCATCGCGATATTCCTTTTTTTAAAGAGGTTAAGGACTTATACAACTGTTTTACAAAATAATAAATTCAAACGGCAAATGCGAAAAATATAAATTATACGCATTTGCCGTTTTATATTTAAATCCAATCTTGATTGGCTTTAAAGCATGATAAAAAAACCATTCCGCACTTTTCTATTCATATCCCAGAATGTCCCTGTTTGTCTGCGATATGGATTTTATGAGCATTGTGATGCTATTTATAGTCCACCAGCATAGTGATGCACATATGGCAAATTTTAACTTTTGTGAAAAAATGTCCTCAAAACGCCTTCAAAGTACTTGATATTCCCATTCATTATCTTAATCAGATGCATACTTGAATGCAACACAATGCTAGTTATTAATGATGTAAATTGATGTCTAATCTAGGTTTAGGATATTGAACTAAACCGACAATTAAACCGACATTTAGTGAAACGATGACGGTTTAAGCTATTTCATCATACATATCTTTCAATGATTCCAAAATACTTATACTCTAAATATCTTGACAAAATAACTAATACCAAGTATGATAAATGCATATATGACAAGAAGGTGTTGAGATGTCAAAAAGAAAATTAGAAGAACTAATCGAAAAACAGAACGGGTATATCACAACTCAAGATGCGAGCTATGAGGGTATTCATCGTGAGTATTTAGCGATGTTTGTTGAAGAAGAAAAACTCATTAGAACATCACCCGGTGTTTATCAATCACCAGATGCATGGGAAGATAAATTTTATACATATCAACAAAAAAAGAAATATATGATTTATTCACATGATACTGCTCTATACCTCCATGGTTTATCAGATAGAGACCCAATTCAATATAGTGTCACGCTACCCACTGGTTATAATACATCCCAAATCAAACATATCGAGTTAATTACTTATACGATTAAACCATCTTTATTTAAGCTTGGGAAAATGACTATGAAATCACCATGTGGGAATGATATTACAGTCTATGACAAGGAAAGAACGATTTGTGATATCATCCGTTCAAGAAGTCGTATTGATCAGCAAATTCTACATGATGGATTAAAACGCTACGTTAAAGATACATCCAAGAATCTAAACAATTTATTCAATTATGCTAATCAAATGGGCATTCAGAATGTATTGAGAAATTATATGGAGATATTATTATGAATTCTAGTGAATAAATTATAGAGAACCGAGATAAAATCATGTTTTGCGTAGTATACTTTCAGATTAACAAATACAACTCACATTAAAGTGTTTAATCTTGATAGTGTTAAGGATACAGTGTTAGTTTAGAACAACAGAATCTACAGTTACTTTGAAAAGACTGTCACAACAAAGAGGCTAATAAGTTTAAAACGAACATTAATTTTTCTCTAAACAATAATTATATTGACTGATTTCTATTTTATCGGACAAAACCGTTAGATTTGTCCGATAAATCTTTGATTAATAATGTCATAAATGATAATATTCAACTAATAAAAATATGGGGGTAAAATATGTTTTCTAGAGAACAAATTCGACAGGCTCAGGAATTAGCAGTAGAAGTAATGAAAAAATCAGTTGATGAACCTGATAAAAAAATACATCCAAAAGTAGGTGCAGTGTTATTATTCCCTGACGGTTCAATGACAAGTGCTTTTAGAGGGGAATTGGATTATGGTGATCATGCTGAGTTTACTCTCTTGCATAAAAAACATAGAACAGAAAATATTGAAGAAGCGTGGTTATTCGGAACATTAGAACCATGTATGGCTAGGCATCCTAACAAGACTCCATGTGCAAAAAGAATACAACTCAGAAAAATAAAAAAGGTCTATATAGGTATTGATGATCCTGATCCGACTGTTAGTGGTACAGGAAAAAAATACTTAGAAGACTTTGGTATATCTATCGAATATTTTGATAGAGATTTGCAAAATTTAATAACACAAGAGAATCAATCGTTTCTAGAAGATGCTATTTTAAGGTCTGAAACTGAAAAACATAAAAAACTATTGGAAGAGAAACCAAATAGTGATTATTTGGGTCATTATATAGATAATTTTGAAGAAAGTGATATCTCACAAGAAGCTTTACGTCACTTTATAAATGAAGCTAATTATAAATTCTTAAAAGTTAATGAAAAACCAGAATATTCGGAGGATAACATATACAATTACTTCAAAAAATGGGGCTTGGTAGTGTTTGAAAAGGATAAAAGAAGGTTCTCAAGAAATTTTATACTCTTATTTGGTAAAAAACCGTCTGAATATTTAGACAATTCACTATTTCAGGTAAGAGCGAAGACTGAGAATAAATCATTCGATTTGCCGCTTGTTTTGTTACCAAATGAGCTTTTTAAGTGGTATAGTACAAGAATTCCTACAATATCATCTAGAGAAAATCCTACGAGAAACGATCAATTTATTTTTCCAATTGATGCAATTAATGAAGCTTGTATTAATGCAATGATTCACAGAGATTATTCAATTCAAGGTTCATTCAATCAGATGTTAATAGAAGATAACCAAGTTACTATTAATAGTCCAGGGGATGTTGTTTCACCGCAAAAACTTGATGATGTATCCAAATTCACAGCTTCATCAATTGTCAGAAATCATAAGTTGGCTTTCATTTTTAGATCAATGAATTTGATGGAGAATAATCATTTTGGTATGGTTAGGTTTAAAGATATTCCAAGAAAACTCAAACAACCATTCCCGTTATTTAATTTTAAATCACCATTGCTATCGATCACTTTCCTAAAAAGTTTTAGCGATCTTTCAGATAAATATCGAAGTTACTATAAAGATGAAGTTTCAGATGAAGAAATTTCTATTATAAAATACCTGAATATCGCTCATAAAACAACGATGAAAGAAATTAAAGAAATATTTAGTATGCCAAATGAAAAAGCAAGCCAAAGGGTTCTGGTATCACTTGTTGATAAAGGATATGTTATAGCAAAAGGTGCGAATAAAAATAGAACTTACCACAAAATATAGATTATCGGACAAAAATGATAGAATTGTCCGATAATTTCGTCCTTGCTTTGATCTGATTTTCCACTTCGCGATCGACCCCCTAGAGGGTTAAGGGAAAGAACTAAAGATTAAGAATGACGAAGCAATACAAATACTTAAATACTTCATCTTATTACCGTTAATTACCTACATTTTGTTCCGCTATATTTCTACCATCTCCATTTCTATTTTTACATTTACATCTTATTAAGCAAATGATTTAATTACAATACGTTTAGAGGTTCATATAACAATATAAAAAGTCGTATGCAATATCACAAAAAAAAGAAATATTGTGAAAACGCACTAAAAAAGAGGCTTCTAAAAAATATAACGAGCAGCGACCAGAAATCAGATTGGTATTCTATGATTACCACCATCACTGCAATTTATTTATAATATAGAACAAGCGGCAAATGCAAATAAAAAGAAATATATGCATTTGCCATTTTATATTATAATCCAATCTTGATTGGTTTTTAAAGTATGATTAATAAAATCATTCCGCACTTTTCTATTCAAATCCCAGAATGTCCTCGTTTGTCTCCGATATGGATTTTATGAGCATTGTGCTGCTATTTTTAATCAACCAGCATTGTGTTGCACATATGGCAAATTTTGACTTTGTTGAAAAAATGTCTTCAAAACGCCTTCAAAGTACTTGATATTCCCCTTTTATCTTGATAATTAATTAGCCCAATCATTCCCTTTCCCATTCATTATCTTAATCATATACATACTTGAATGCAACACAATGCTAGTTATGACTGATGTAAGTTGATGTCAACTCTAGGTCTAATATATTGAACTAAACCGACAAGTTGATGACGGTTTAAGCCATTTCATGATAAATATCTTTTGATTTATGTTACCTAACGTATTTATACATTCCATATCATGACAAAATAACTAATATCAAGTATGATATAAGCATATATGACAAAGAGGTCTTATGATGTCAAAGAAGAAATTAGAAGAACTGATCAAAAAAAAGAACGGATACATCACGACTCAAGATGTAATCTATGAGGGTATCCATCGTGAATATTTAACTATGCTTGTTGAAGAAGAAAAGCTCATTAGAACGTCACCTGGTGTTTATCAATCAAAAGATGCATGGGAAGATAAGCTTTACACGTATCAACAAAAAAAGAAACATATGATTTATTCACATGATACAGCCCTATACCTCCACGGTTTATCAGATAGAGACCCAATTCAATATAGCGTCACTCTACCCACTGGTTATAACACATCTCAAATCAAACAAATTGATTTAATTACCTATACGATTAAACCATCTTTATTTGAACTTGGTAAAATGACTATGAAATCACCATTCGGTAATGATATTGCAGTCTATGACAAGGAAAGAACGATTTGTGATATTATCCGTTCTAGAAGTCGTATTGATCAGCAAATTCTAAATGATGGATTAAAACGCTACGTAAAGGATACATCTAAGAATCTAAACAATTTATTCATCTATGCTAAAAAAATGGGTATTGAGAATGTATTGAGAAATTATATGGAGATTTTACTATGATTTCTAGTGAACAAGTAAAAGCACTGATCAGAAATAAATCAAAAGCGTTAAATATAAATTCTAACATCATACTTAGAACCGTTATTTTTGAATTCTTTTTGGAAAAACTTTCAAAGTCAACATACAAAGACAAGTTCATTATTAAAGGCGGTTTCTTAGTTTCTGCAATCACCAAAATAGACTTAAGAACAACGATGGATCTAGATGTCACATTGAAATCCCTATCCATTCAAAGGAATGATTTGAAAACATACATAGAAGAAATCATCACGATTCCAACACACGACGAACTAGTGATGGAATTACTCAGTATTGATGAAATTCATGAAGATGCAGATTATCCAGGTTTGAGAGCTACAATCATGGTATATTTTGATGGTTTAAAAGAAACCATAAAGATTGATTTTACAACTGGAGACGTGTTTACACCAAGAGAAGCAAACTTTATGTATATAACAGTATTATCTGATAACACTATAGAACTGAAGTCCTATAATATCGAAACTGTATTAGCCGAAAAAATAGAAACAATCTTATCTAGAGGAGCACTTAATACTAGAATGCGTGACTTTTATGATGTCTATATTTTATGGAAACTAAGAAAGAATGAGATAGATAAGACTATACTTAAAACTGCATTAATTAACACTTCAAAATACCGAAAAACATATGAACAAATATTTAGCGATTACTTCGCCATTATGTCATCTATTGAACAAGACCCTAAAATGATAAAGTTATGGGAAACATACCAAGCTGGATATCCATTTGCTAACGATGTGTCATGGGATGATTCAATATATTCAATAAGGTCAATTATGAAAGATATCACAAGTTAAATATCATAGAGAAACGACAAATGCGTAATTCATCAGAGTTTAGCACTTGTCGTTTCTTTATTAAATAAGATTAAACATACTACGCACTTTTCTATTCAAATCCCATAATGTCCCCGTTTGTCTACGTGAAGGATTTTATAAGCATTTGGATGTTATTTTCAGTCCACCAGCATCGTGCTGCACATATGGTAAATTTTGACTTTGTTGAACAAATTGTCCTCAAACCAACCGCATAGTACTCATAAGTTTTCTAATTTCTCATACCAAATATGAAATTTTAAATACAATTATCCATTATTATTGATGTGATTATGATTACTAGGTTATAATTTAAAAATGTATCATAGCTATGTAATCTTGGTTTGGGATATTGAACTGTATCTAGGTGAAAAAAAATCAAACTAAACAAAATTGATAATGTAGTAGAAATACTTTAAAATAGCACAAAAGTATCGTTATAAGTATAATAACGTGCTAATATTAAAGTAAAGAAGGT
This sequence comes from uncultured Mariniplasma sp., assembly GCA_964368345.1. GTDB lineage: Bacteria > Bacillota_I > Bacilli_A > Acholeplasmatales > Acholeplasmataceae > Peloplasma. Next base: position 8,825 of record CAYJBI010000027.1, read on the forward strand.
GAAAGAATGAAAGGGTATCAAGTATTAGCTCAAAAAGTAGTCTTTAATTTTAATGATGTATTAGAGATATTTAAGAATAAGGCGACAACTTATAGCGCACTCAGTCGATTAGAAAAAAAAGGACTCATCAAAAAAGTACGTAATAATTTATACGTGAGTATTAATCCAGCGACTGGGTATGCGTTTGCTACTAAGTATCAAATAGGATCATCTGTTAACAAGGATACCTTCATCAGTCACATTAGTGCACTAGAGTATTATGGCTATCAAAATCAAGTTAGTTATGTTTGTTATGTATCATCTTCAAGTCGGTTCAACACATTTGAATATGAAGGTATCATCTATAAACATGTATCCATAAAATCTCATAAAGGAATTATTTCACCTTCATACACAGAGCTGATTAAAATTACTGACATTGAGAAAACAGTTGTCGACTCCATTCAAATGATTGGTTCAATCATCAGTTTAGAGGAAATTATCTACGGTCTTGAAATCATTTCTAAACTCAACGAGAAAAAAATAACCGAATATTTAGAAGATTATAATATTCAAGCACTCTATCAGAAAACAGGATATCTGTTAACGCTATTCAATGATACACTTAAGCTAAGTGAATTCTTTTTTGAAGGTATAAAAAAGAGAATTCACAAAGGTGTTGTGTATATATCTGATGAGGCAAAACAAGATGGTATATTCATCAAAGCATATCAAGTTGTTGTACCAAAATGGTTAGAGAAAAGAGGTGCTAAAATGTAGTATTTATGACATGTCTATTCCGTCATTTTCCTGCATTTTAGCATCGTCATTTACATGAAATTGGCGTATTGTTAATGGATAAACTTAGAAAGGAAATAGATTTAAATCTTTTTATGTGCTAACTTAGCACATTTTAAATCTTACGTAAGATAATGAATATAGAAAGCTATTTTATAGAATATATAGATATATATCGAAAGAAAAATAAAATGAACGTTCCAGAGTTTTGTCAAGGCATTTGTTCGATTAGGAATTACTCTAGGTATTTATCTAAAGAATTAAATCTACCATTTGACATATTCATAAAAATGATCCATCGTTTGGGTTGGGCTATAAAAGATTTTGTTATTTATGTAGAAAATATTGAGACAAATAGTAACATTGATTTAGCTTACTTTATCGAATATGTTAGAAACTTTTATTATAAGGAAGCTGAAATCTATTTAGAAAATGCATTAAAGAAACCAATTCCAACTTATGTAAGAACAAAATATTTTCCAGTAGCTCGAATGACTTTCATGTATAAAACAAATCAAATGAGTAAAGAAGACTATAAGATTAAGTGTCGAGATATAATAAAACTTGACGAACTTTTGTTCCAATCAACCATAACACGTGAAGATGCTGAGTCATTGATATTATATATGCAACATTCAGAACAAATAGATCAAACAAGAATATTTGATTTTTTGTCTCAATATATATTAGACCCTGATCAGTATCGAGTCATCAGTAATATGCATGCAATTACTCTAACCAGAATTTCAACTGGTTTAATGTATAAGTTGATGAACCAAGAGATAATGAGTGAATTTGAAATTGAACAGTTTAAAAAGATTTTGATTTTGTCCAATAAATATTATTTTACAGACTCTATTAATGGATTAGTTGTTGAGTACATTAGTTTTTATTATGCATTTTACAAAAAAATTAATCATCCTGACAAATCCCAATTGTTATGGTATCTTATTTCACTTATTTTGACAAGAGATGATAGTGATATGGTTCTAGAATCATTAAATCTCTCTAATGAAGAAGTGACGAGTTATTTGGATGAACGAAATAAGCCAACAAGTAATTACAATAGTTTTATGAAATGGGTGAGTCATCATGAATGATTTTAATTTTTTTGTATCTGTGATAGAGGAAGTTAGAAAATCAAAACGTATTGACATCGAAGACTTAACTGAAGGTATAGTTTCATCAAGAACATATAAGCGGTATGTGTATCAACAAAAAGAAGCGCGAATATCAATAATTGAGAAGTTACTACAGAAATTAGATTTAAAGTTTTCTGAGGTTATTTTTCATTATATTCATAAATCTACAGGGCAATCAGATATGAATATGTTTATGATTCATTTTAAACGAGAACATTTTGATTTATGTCAGCCATTCTATATTAAGTTAAAGAATAAAATAGACGAAGCAATCGATTATAGCTACTTGATTCAAGCATATTTAGTATTGTACGAATTTAAGTTAGATATGATTTCTAGTATCGATTTCACTCAACAAATGGTACAACTAAAAGATAAAATGGATGCACTTCCACTTAAAACCATGTATCACCATTATTTTTATATCTTGTATACGGTTTTTGTCAATGATAATACAACGAGTATACTAGATGAACTAGATTTTCTATTAGAAAAAGATAATGTTAGTAAAAGAATATTACAGTATCTTTTCTTACTTCCGGAAGTAGTTAAGCACATGATTAAACACAAATTATCTGCGAAAGACATCGATAAACTAATCCAGGTCCATAAGCATGCATTGGTATTTCGTCAGGATATTCACTGTGAATCTGACTCATTCTACATACAAGCACTTTATTATCACTACATCGGCGATGAACTATCAAAAGAAAATGTACTTTATAAATACTGTATTATGCAAAATGTGATAGGAAACAAATTATCATATGAGTTAATGGAAGAGGTAAATCGATACTTTAATGTGAATTGTCATCAAATCATTGAAAACAAAACACCGTTATTAAGAAAATAATAAAAATAAGCCATTTTTGTCATTTGTACTGAAAAATGTGAATGCTATAATGAAATCAAAAGGAGGATTTCACATGAAATACGAGTACAAAGTTGAAATTGTAAAAGGCGGAATATTAGGCTTATTAGATGACAGCAAGGGTCAAACAAAACAGTTGAATCAAGCTGGTGCAGAAGGTTGGAAATTAATACTTATCTCTGAAGGGAAAAAATTTCTAAAATACGTTTATATTCGAGAAGTTAAATGATAATAAAGTATACGACAAATATATAAGTGTTTTGATGACTGTATATGGAATATCAAACATTTATCGTATTATATGGTGTGCTAGACACTTTTGAGATTGCAAAACATCGCGCAAAGTTTGGATGGATGGTGGACAAGATAGCCTATCAACATGTGATAATGAAGCGCGATATCAAAACAATAGCCCAAGAAATTTTGAGTCAAGAGTACGCCTATAATCAAGCACTTAATAAATATATTGAGTGCGAAAAAAAATCGCGAATTGACAAGGATAATTTATGGATATATTTACTTTTACTTTTTCCAGGAGTAATCTATATGGGCTATAAGTTGTATCAGCGTAAGCAAATGAAGTTTTATTTAGATGAGATGTTAATTATTATTCAAAACAGCGAATAGTATCATTCAAATATAGCGATATGTAGAAAGAAGATTGGATATACTCCGATCTTTTTCTATTTTTCTCCAAATTACTAATAGGTTTAAGAAGTGATGGTATGTCGCAATTTCAACTTGATAACAAGTTCATTCACGCCAATTATGAATAATGCAATATATCGAGTTATAAAAAAAAGTGCTATTATTAGATTTCATACATTATTTCCCAAAAAAATCATCCTTTCAATGGTAAAATAAACATAGAGTATACGTTTAACAAGGTGAACACATGAATGAACTAATCCATGAATTTAGATATCACAGCACATGTGAGAAATCTATAAAAGAGTTATTTGATACATTAGAATATAAAAGAAGAATACACTTAACAAATATTCATAAAGATATGAAAGATTTTTTAAGTTATTATAATACATCATTTACAGATGAAGAAAAAGATGCTTTATTATATGCTTCTTTTTACCATGATTTAGGGTATCATAAGGATTTAGAATATACGGGTAATCATGCTCTTGATTTTGTGCTCTATTTAGAAAAATTTACAGATATCAATGAACTAACCAAAAAAATCATTTTATTTCATACAATGACAGATGAGAATTTATCAAGTGCCACTGTAAAGAATATTAAAAATAATCTTACGCAAAGAGAACACTTTCTCATAGCTATTTTGTCTTATTTTGACTTACATACAAATCTTCGCGGAGAAAGTGTTTCTTTAGAAAGTCGTTTATATAGTATTGAAGATCGTAAAAAACTAAGTCCAGATTTTATCAATTATGCACAAGATGAAAGAGATATGTTATTAGATTTTATGTTTAATCAAGGTAAAAAAGCACTAGTTTTTGATATTGATAATACCATCAGTTTTAAAAATATCTTATCTAACTATAATATCGATATGATTAGAAAAGCACATAATTTGGGATTTGAGATTATTCTTAATACAGGGAAATTACCACAAGCCCTTTTATATGTTGATCAAGTATTAGGAATAACAACACATAAAATATGTTTAAACGGTAATCTTATATCGATTGATAAAACACATCTTAAAGTATTAAATCATATTGATCATTATGCAGAAGAGTTAATGTCTTCTCTCGATAACAACAACATCGAATATGTTTCTTATAGAGAAGATGGGATTATCCCAAATCCTAATGTCAATGAAAGTAAGCTACAAAAGATTAAAGATGTTGGTGATTATTTTGAAAGTTCTTTGAATAGTCCTATCATTAAAATTATTTGTTTCATCAATCAAGATGAACGAGAAAAAATGAATCAAGTTAGAAAAATCATAAAGGGAAAGAAAATTGATGTTGTTAGAACATCAGAATATTTCTTTGAATTAGTTCCTCATCAAAAAAATAAAGGAACGGGTTTATTAGAGATGTTTAAACAAATCAATCTCTTTCATAGAGCATCATTAGCCTTTGGGGATAACTATAATGATCTACCTATGTTTAAATATTCAGGTAAGGGTTATATTGTTAAAAACTCAACCCCATATTTAAAAAGAAGAGGGTATGAGGTTTTAGACAGTGATCCAAAAGATGCTGTAGGCATTAAAATTGAAGAAGTGTTGAGGAAATAACGTATGAAGTGGTTTTCTATAAAAGAAATATCTAAGTGGATAAAGAAAAAGTGGAAGATCCTTTTATGGATAATTGTTTTATCAAGTACCGCAACATTTATTTTTTATAAGATATTATCTGATAAAACAGACATATATGATTTTTGGATTTATGTTTTAAGTGGAATTTTCTTTATTTTGTATAGTTTTTTCTCAATGAGATATATTGAAGGTATGAGTTTGGTTA
>CAYJBI010000028.1:0-13766 GCA_964368345.1 uncultured Mariniplasma sp.
GTAATCATCTGCTCCATGATCAAGTGCAATGACTTTATCCATTTCACTTTGAAGTGCAGAAACAACCATAACCGGTATTTCTTGATCATTTTCTCTTATCCATTTCAACAAATCTATCCCAGATATATCTGGCAACATCAGATCAAGTAAAATAAGATCAGGTTTTTCACGCTGATAAGCATTCATGAAAGTTTCTCCATTACGAAACCCTCTTCCTTCTAAACCTGCATGTTCAATTGTTTTTTCGATGACATATCCTATGGCATGATCATCTTCCACGAAATAAATGATTGGCATGTTTCCCTCCATTTTAAAATAACAAGGTATTTTTATGTGTTCCTTTCACCATAAAAATAATCCATTGTGCAATGTTAACGGCATGATCACCCACACGTTCAAAGTATTTAGCAACCATTAAGATATAAATAGCTTCATTGGGATCAATGGCTTCATTTTTTAATTCTAAAGTCATTTTATGAATTAATGATTGAAATAGTTCATCAACTTCATCATCTTCATCAATGACTTCTTCCGCTAAAACTTCATTCACATTGACTAAACCTTGAATACTTTTTAAAACCATATGTTCTACACGTTCTGCCATTTTTGATGTGATTGGCATCACACGTTGATTTCTTATATTTGATAAGTGTAAAGTCATTTCAGCAACATCACTCGCGTGATCTCCAATACGTTCTAAATCTGTAATCAGTTTTAAGATACCTGTAACCAATCTAAGATCACTTGCTACAGGTTGTTCTTTCCAAATAATTTTTAATGCTTTTTTAGCGATTTCTTCTTCATAATGATCAACTTCTTCATCCTTCGCCATAACATCCTTCGCTAGTACAAAATCATTTGTCTTAAAAGCTTTTAAACCTTCTTTTAAATTTTCAAGTGCTAAATCTGCCATAGCTGCAACTTCTTTTTTCAATTCTTCAATCGCTGTCATTAAAGACTGTCTTAATGTCATATTTCTGCCTCCATTATATCATATTATCCAAAGCGACCTGTGATATATTCTTCTGTCTTCTTGTGTTCAGGTGTTGAAAAAACGTGGGCTGTATTTCCATATTCAATCATTTCACCCATTAAGAAAAATGCTGTTTTATCAGAGATTCTAGCTGCTTGTTGCATATTGTGAGTCACTATAATGATTGTATAGTTCTTTTTTAATTCCATAATTAAATCTTCAATTTTTGCTGTTGCTACAGGATCTAATGCTGATGTAGGTTCATCCATTAAAATAACTTCTGGTTTCATAGCAATCGTTCTTGCAATACATAATCTTTGTTGTTGACCACCAGATAACGAAAGCGCTGATTCTTTAAGTCTGTCTTTAACTTCATCCCATAATGCAGCTTGCTTTAAAGATTCTTCTACAATTTTTTTCAACTCTTGTTTATCTTTAATACCCTGACATTTAGGACCATAAACAATGTTTTCATAAATAGACATCGGAAATGGATTAGGCTTTTGAAAAACCATGCCTACTTTTTTTCTTAATTCAATCACATCATGGTTTTGACGATAAATGTTATTCATTTTAAACGTAATTTCACCATCGATACGACATGATTCAATGAGATCATTCATTCGATTCAATGTTCTAAGAAATGTTGATTTTCCACATCCTGATGGACCTATTAAAGCTGTGACTTCGTTTTCGTAGATCGAAAGTTCCACTTGCTTTAATGCTTGAGTATCACCGTAAAAAAGATTAAGATGATTGATCTTAAAAATAACGTTATTTTTGATTGTCATAGAGATACCCCATACCGTTTCATAAATTTACTTGAAATGAATTTAATACTGATATTAAGAATTAAAACAATAATTAAAATAATGAGTGCAATCGTTGTTGATAGTTCAATATTCGCTGGTTCATCAGACATCATCGCCCAGATATGAACTGCTAAAGAGGTTGATTGCCCAGTTAATGTAATATTATCTTTTATCGTTGCTCCTATAGCAAAAACTAAAGCTGCACTTTCTCCAATAATTCTTCCAATAGCTAAAAGAGTTGCTGTTAAAATACCTGGAAATGCACTAGGTAATACGACTTTAAACGTTGTTTGTGTTTGACTTGCACCTAATGCAAGTGATGCAAGTCTATAATCATCTGGAACAACCTTTAAGCTCTCTTCCGTCGTTCGAATAACTACTGGTAATAAAATCACAGTCATCGTCATTGCTCCAGATATAATGCTTCCTCCTGTAGCATCAGTTAATCTTATCACGATAGGTACAAAGACCGCTAAACCCATAAGACCATAGATAATGGATGGAACTCCAGTCAAGGTTTCAATGAAAGATCTAACTAATCTTGTTAATCGATTGTTTTTCGCATACTCATTGATGTATATAGCAGCTCCTACCCCCATAGGTAATGCAAATAATAGCGTTAATCCAATTAAATAAAAAGTGGTTATTATAGACCCCCGAATACCTCCACCAGATGTCGTAAATTCTAACTCTCTAATCTCAGTCACGGTATTTAGATCATCAATCATTTGTTTAGCTCCATACCGAGATAAAGATGATTGTCTATCTTGATATGCAATACGTATAATTGCATAATTTATATCAAGTTCTAATTTTTCATCACTAACTCCCTTATTCACCATATCTTTGAGTGGGGAATAAGGATGAACATCATATACACTAACTATTGTTTTCCCTAAAAGATTTTCATCATCATAAAGAGCAATTCCCCATTTTGATGAATAATAAACATCATTTGGATACACCTTATCATTTTCACACATACAAAGAAATTCATCTTCAATAACTTCAGCAATATAATTAACTGCTAAATAATTGTTCGTAATAAGATCTTTATTCAATAGTTTTGTACCATTGGAAAAGACATAGATAACAATCACTGTTAAGATAACAAGTGAAAATACTGCTGATCCATACGTCACTGTTTGAAGAAAAAAATCAGAAATTTTTCTTTTATTTGACATAAATGTTTCCTACCTTTTTTTTAATCATATTGAGGATCAAATTAGTGAGTAGAATAACTACCATTAAAACAATTCCCACAGAAAATCTTATGTCATAATCAATACCCGCTGAATCTTTCATTCCTTCTAACATTGTTGTTGTCAGCGTTGATGTTGTATCTAGTAAATGAAATGATAATCCAGATCTTCTTCCACCTGCAACTAAAGATACTGCAGTCGCCTCCCCTAAAGCACGACCAACACCCAGTATTGCTGATGTAAATATCCCAGATTTTGCACTAACTAATACAACCTTAAAATGGGTTTGTGTAGGGCTTGCTCCAAGTGCAAGAGAACCATCAATAAGCGTTTTATCGACTGAACGAATGGCGACCTCAGATACAGTTGTTATCGTAGGAATTGTCATCAATGCTAGAATAATAACTGTCGATAAAACAGAACTCCCCCCTTTTGATTGATACCCAAATAACTCAGAAAAATCATAAACCAACTTTAATACAATCCCTGATCCAAATAAGCCATAAATGATTGAAGGTATGGATGCTAATATCTCTATCACAGTTCTTAAAAACTTCGATACTCTTTTCGGTGCAATTTTAGCAATAAATAATGCTGTTAAAACACCAACCGGAAAAGATATTGCTAATGATAAGAAAACGATGTACATCGTTTGTATAATAATGAATCCAACACTATAACGTATTGAGATAAAGGTTGGTCCTATAAGCCATATATTTCCCGTTAAAAAGTGCCATAACGATACTCTTCCTAGACCATCATTTTGTGTTAAAAAAGGAGTCATCCCCTTCATTAATACAACTCCTGCAATAATAAAAATAAACGATGCTGATATCAACGCTAATCCTTGTAATATCCTTTTAATAACTTGATCAAGTATGCGTATTTTTTGACTTCTTTTGATGATGTTTTGCATATACTGACTCCCTTAACGACAAGAAGGGATCACATCGACCCCTTAGAGATTTTTTATTGATTAATAATATCCTGCCATGTTTGATATGTTCCATCATAAATCTTTTTTAGTGTATCCGCTGTCATATTCGAAATCGGATTGTTTAAATGAACAATTGCAACAATAGCATCCCAAGCAAGTTGACCTGTTTGACTAGAATTCACATTGGCTAACTCTGTTTGAGTAAAAGGTCTAGAAGAAAAACCAACATCTTTTCCAACGGTTTGATCCTTAGTGTCTCCATTGGTTCTTTTCCATCCATCTCCAGAACCTGTATGATCATGTTCAGCAACAAAGTTACCTGCTTTAGCTGTAAATGCTTGTGTTAATGCTTCAGCAACTTTTTGGATTGAATCAGAGCCTCCAAAACGTACTGTAATATTTTTATTATCTTGATGTGTTATTGGGTAATTAGCTTTGATTGAATCCCATGTGACATTAGTTTCTAGTCCAATAGCTCCAGCATTATTAATAATATCTTGTGCATCTGTCGTTCCTAGAAAAGCAACAAACGCTTTTACAAGTTGTTCAACTTCTAAAGAAGGATAATCACCATCCGCTCTAACCATCCACATGAATGGTCTTTTTAAAGCATATGTATTATTCATCACATTGGCTTCAGTTGGTTCAACACCTTCAAAAAATAATCCTTTAACCTTTTCATTTACGGATGATAAAGAAACGTAACCAATCCCATATTCATCGATTTGCATTGCGTTTAAAATAGCTGTATTATCCTTAATAACATACCCTTCAACAAGAATATCATCACTTTTTGAAGCCTCTTTAAAACCAATACCATTCATGAATCCATCGCGTGTTCCTGAAGTTGTATCTCTTGTATATACTGTAATTTTACTGCTCTTTTCAAATTGAGATGGGCTTGTACAAGAAGCAAGAACTCCTATCATCAAAACTACTGCTAAAAGCCATATTTTTTTCATTTTATTTCTCCTTTTTGTTATGTCAACTTCATTATAGAGAAATAAATATATTCTAAACACCATAAATGAGTAAGTGATTTGTAAAGTAAACGTAAAAAAAGAGATGCAACCATCTCTTTGAAGTTAAATCTGATTATTTTGACATTTTTCTACTCATATTCCGATATGCTAAATAAAGCAATAAGAAACTGATAAGTAACGATCCAAACATAATCCAGATCATTGACACAGATTGACCAAAGATACCCACTTCGTTTGTTCCATAGAAAATACTGATGTTATCAACAACTTCATTGGGTAACAACTGATAAGGCTCTTTTAATAATACTTGCTTAAGTAATATTGTCATATGTGTAAAAGGCATAATCGATGCAACATAGCCCATTGATTTTCCTAATACAGACAAAGGCATATAAATACCACTGATAAAACCAATAAACGTTCCTAATATTCCTGATAGAGCTCCAAAAGCATTGACTGATTTTAGAATTGTTGTCAGAAAAATCATTAGTGATGCTGATAAGAAAGTATAGAAAATAAGTAATCCTGAAACCTTTATCATTGTATTAAATGTATACCAATGACCTGAAATAATTCCTAAATAAAGAATCGTTAATCCCCACATGAAAAGTGATAGTACCGAAGTAATCATAATTGCTGTTAAGTAATACGAAAGAATGATTTTATAGCGTTTAACTGGTGTGACTAGAAATGCATCTAACTTCTTATATTGCAAATCTGTAATAATATTCCCCATAACACCTAAAGCTAGTGATACCGTATTAATAACAAGAACACCACCCATAATCACACTGATTGAAAGAAATGTTGTTAAATCCTCTCCATACATTTCAAGACCATTCGTGTATTGTCTACCAATAAATAAGAAATATAAAGCGAGTAGAATAATAACAGACAATAATGAGAAAAATACAGCTGCTTTATCCCTTAAGAATGTTAATGTATTTCTTTTAATTAACGTTATTAAATCATACATGAGAATCCCCTCCTATAACTTCGATAAAGACATCATCCATCGTTCCTTGTACCATTTCGAATTGATGAATATTTTTCTTTATCTCAAGAATAAGTTTAATCGCATGTTGACTATCTTCCACAGGAATAACATATTGATCAGAAACTTTTTTAAAACTTATTTTGTTTTGTTCTAACCATGAAATCATCAGTTTTTTATCAATAGGAACTATTTTTAAACGATCTTGTGAATACGTATCTTTTAATTGTGCTGGAGTTCCTTCTGCAACTATTTTCCCTTTATTAATAATCACAACGTGATCAGCATTAGCGGCTTCTTCCATATAATGTGTGGTAAGAAATATCGTCATATTTTTATTTTTTTGTAAATCCTCAATCACTTTCCAAACTACTTGTCTTGTTTCAGGATCAAGACCTGTTGTTGGTTCGTCTAAAAGAAGTATTTCTGGATTTGAAAAAAGGGCTCGAGCAATTTCAGCACGTCTTTTTTGACCCCCAGATAATGTTTTAAATCGTTGATTTTCAAATTCATGTAGATGAAGATATTCAGCTAATGACTCATATCGTTCTTGTACTAATTTTTTATCGTTTAAATATAACGCTCCACGAAAAAATAAGTTTTCTTTTACTGTTAAATCATCATCTAATACATTCCCTTGAAAAACAACACCCATTTTAGTTCTAAAATAACTTTCATCTGTCTTTTCATTCAAATAGACTTTACCTGAATCTGCATCTAGTAGTGTTGTCATTACATTGATGGTTGTTGATTTTCCTGCACCGTTTGGTCCTAAAAAAGCGAAAAGACTTCCTCTTCTTACCGTAAATGAAATATCATTAACAGCTTTAATTTCACCATAACTTTTAAATAGGTTTTCTACTTTTAGTATAATGTCCAATACAATCCCTCCTGTCGGTTTTATCCAAATGAAAGTATATCACGTTTTGAAGTAATTAAGAATGAATCCTGAACCTTTTTGTTGGATGAAAACAATAAAAACGCTAACATAATAAATCCAACTATTCATGGGTTATAAATAAGAACAAGTTCGTTAACTTTATTTCTTAAGTATATTTTCTTTGATATTTGATTAAATCGTTATATAATCGAAATATAAGATACATTTATCCTACACATAAAACCAGCCAATCCTATCTATTTTTGTTTTAGCTAATCATGATGTAATCAATCTTCATGTGATGAATTACCAATAAAGGGACCAAAAAAAACCGTATATTAAATGAAGGGGTTGATCCTGTATGGTTATTGAGAAGTTAAGACGTGATTATTTCTATTCTTTAGTGATATTTATTTTTATTGAATTTATTCTTATATTATCGTTTTTATTCGTCATTATTCTATTCGAAGAACTTCTTGGTGAAGGTTTAATCATTCTTATGATTGGTTCAGTAGGTTTTTGGTTTTTAACTGTTGTAAGAATTAAAGGACGTTATCGCCAGTTAACAAAGGATCAATTATTTAGAGTTATAACCCTAGATAAACGACTGAATTATCCAACCTCTTTTAAAAAGTCATTTCGTGTTCCTCTGTTTACATTTGAGAGGGGATACATTATGAATAAGCAAACAATCCCAAAAGCTTTTGTAGGATTTATCGAAGGAAATCTTGCCTACCCGATTAAAGAGTTAGATAACTATCAATCCAATGCGCATTATAAAATCCTACATATTCATCAAGGATATGCTGCATTAATCAGTGACAATAAAAATAAAAAATTTTTAATACGCATTGATAATTTAGAAATCGTAGAATAAAGGGCTTAAAGAAGCCCTTTTCTTATGTTTTAATCAAACTATCTTTTAAATGATTTGTATGTTTTCTGTATGAAATTGTAATGATAATAAGAATCAAGCTGATGAGGCTAATAAAGATAGGATAAAAGAAGATATCTACTTTTCCAAAAAACAAACCTGCTAAAGGTGTTAACAATCCAAATCCCATATAACCAATTCCCATCTGAAGACTAATGATTTTACTGAGTTTCTGTTTTTCAAAAACAAGTGAGTTCATATACATCATATTGGGGAAAATAGGTCCAGCACCAAATCCAAAGATAAAGACTACAATGAAATAGATAAGTACAAAATCAAATTTAATAAACATCAGTATTCCCGCTAAAAGCATCAATGCTTCACCTATTCTGACAAGAATATTTGGTTTTAACTTATGTGATAAAAATCCAGATATAATTCTACCAATTGTCAAAGCAAGGTAGAAAGTTGTTGTAAAAAGTGCAGCAGTTGCATAACTAACTCCTTTTTGGATATAGAAATAACTTGCAATCCAAACACCACCTAAGGATTCAATATGCACATAAAAAAGAAAGATTAAAATGCTTTCAATAGCGCCTTTAGTTTTTAAAATATCTTTAAGGGTTACCTTTTGATGCTTTTCTTGACGCTCTTCATGATTTTCTTTATTCCAAAGTTTAAATGATATCAATATGAGAAATGCAATGAAAAGCAACAAACATCCCACAATAATATAACCTAATCGCCATGCATTTTGATTTAAGGTATAAGCCATAATCGTTGGTCCTAACGTGACACCAACTCCGTAAAATGAATGTAGGTAATTCATATGTTTTGCTTGATAATGTGAAGCGAGATAATGGTTCAATGAAACATCAATTGCTCCAGCTCCAACGCCTAAAGGTAAAGCAAAAAACAACATCTGATAAAATGCTGAAACTTGACTTAATAAAATAAGGGCAACCCCTGTCATAAGAACACTAATAAAAGTAATCCACTTCGTTTCTAACCATCTTAGAATACGGGGTGCATTGAATGTTGCAAGAATAGACATGACATAAACAGTAACCGTCATAACTCCTAGAGTCTCTAAAGAAATGTTTAAATCACTTCTGATCAGATTCCATCCTGATCCTAATAATGCATCGGGTAACCCCAATGCTATAAATGTGATATAAATAATGACGAGTAACAAAATAGATCTGTATTTTTTCATCGTGACCCCTCCAAATAATGACATTATAACACAAAAAAAGGATGTCCAATCATCCTTTTCACTTTTTGCTATTTCTACGCTTTTCTTTGTCCTCATACATAAAGTCATCTGCTTGACGCATCACCTCGTAGATATCAATATCGGCATCATTTTTTATTGAGTAACCTAAAGCAACCGATATTTGAGTACCTCTAAACGATTCTTTTGAAAATGAATCAATGAGATGGTGTTTTAAACCATAAATTTCTTCTTCTGATGTGTTTGGAGCTAAAATAAGAAACTCATCGCCACCAATACGACCTAACACATTCTTCTTTTCAATCAATGATTCAAGGATTCGACTAATTTTTTTAAGTAAGTCGTCACCAGATTGATGACCAAAATGATCATTCATTTCTTTTAAATCATTCACATCAAGTATCATAATACCAATCGGAAGAAACCGATCTTTATCAATGTCTTGAATGACTAAATCCATATATCTACGATTATAAAGTCCTGTTAAGTAATCATGGTAACTTAAGAACTCAATTTCTTTTTGTTTTCTGAGTTTTTCTGAAATATCACGGATAATTATAACAATTCCTTCATTATGCTTATTAACATCTTGAATAGGTGCGATACTTAACTCAACCGATATTTGTTTTCCTTTTTGATTCAAAAGTGTTGCTTGATTGATGAACTGAACGTGTTCAGTCTGAAGTAATGATTCTAGTGAATGCGCCATAGCCTCATTTGAGTCTTCAATAAAAAGTTTAATGACAGAACACAAATACTTATCTTTTGCATCTTTTTCAAGAATACCAAATAATTGTTCTGCATTCGTATTCATTATGACGATTTTTCCGTCTTTGTCTGTCGATATAACAGCATCTGCAACTGATAAAAGTGTCTTTTTAAATAGATCTCGTTCAATAGACAGTTTTTCTTGGAGACGTTTTCTAGCAGTTATATCACGTGCAGTGCCGACAAAACCTAATACGTTCCCATCTTCATCTGTAAGATGCGTGGCATTCGTATTATACCAACGGTATGTGTGATCATGTGCTTTTAATCGAAAACCTTCAATTTCAATGTGTTTTTCTGTCTCTATCAGTTCAAAGAAAAACTTTTCAAGTCTTTTTGAATCATCTGGATGTATGAACTCATGATAGTTCTTACCCATGGTTTCTTCAAGATTATGTCCTAATAATCTTTCCCATGCTTTTGATAAAAATGTCAGTCTTCCATCTAAATCAATGGTATAAATAATATCGTAACTGCTCTCGACAAGTCCCTTATAATGTTTTTCACGTTGAAATAATTCAGCTTCAATTTTCTTGTTATAACTGATATCAATATGAATACCTACCATATCCAAAGGTTTCCCATCATCAGTCCATGATATAACTTTTCCCCGGTCACTAATCCATACATCATACCCTTGTTTATGTTTCATCCGATAGTCTACAACATAATACTCATTTTTTTTATCAAAGACATCTTGTAATTGTTGATTAACATATTCTAAATCCTCAGGATGAACTAAACTCTCCCACGTTTTTACACTGATTGGTTTTAATTCATCTAGCGTATAACCCAAAATGCTTGCCCAACGTTCATCAAAATTCGTTGAACCACTTGGAACATTCCATGACCAAGTTGCAGCTCGTGTAGCTTTTAAGAAATTTTGATATGATTCTTTCTCAAGATGAAGTTCAGTCATTGAATCTTGAATTTTATCGATATTGATGCTTATACAAATCAGTTTTATATGGGTTTGACTATGAAAGTCTAAAGTTGCTTTTGTGTAAAGCCAAACATAATGTCCATCTTTATGTTTAATACGATTAATAACATCAAATTCTTTACAACGTTCATTAATACATTCAAAAATTTTCTTTTGAATAATTGGACGATCTTCTGGATGCCATTGTTTTACCCAAAAACCAACCTTCTTAAGCTCATTCATATCTTGATAACCCAAAAGTTTATCTAAACCAAAAAAGGGGATGAGTTCTTCACTATCCACATCCCAACGCCATAATGCAATTGTCATATCTTTAAATAATTCTTGGTATGAATTAAACTTCTGTAGATCATCTAACAAACTATGTTTCATAAATTTGCCATCCATAGGTGTTCCTCCAGATGATATCTTTACACATATTTTAGCATATAAAA
Organism: uncultured Mariniplasma sp.; assembly: GCA_964368345.1. Taxonomy (GTDB): domain Bacteria; phylum Bacillota_I; class Bacilli_A; order Acholeplasmatales; family Acholeplasmataceae; genus Peloplasma. Next base: position 11,035 of record CAYJBI010000028.1, read on the forward strand.
CATTTCATAATTACGTGTTAATTATTACATATTTCTTAATTTTAAATAAAAAAGGGCGTTTTTTTACTCTTCTTACCAAATATATCTGTTTATTTTCCAGAATGCTTCCCAGCAACAAAACCACTCGACCATGCCCACTGAAGATTATACCCTCCACATAATCCATCAATATCAATCACTTCACCACAAAAATATAATCCTTTTACTATCTTTGATTCAAGTGTTTGTGGATTGATTTCTTGAACCATAATACCTCCTGCAGTGACTTGTGCATCATCAAAATCCTTTGAACCAATCACATTGAATCTCCAATCAAATAAATGATTGACTAATCGCTTGAGATCAGATTTTGATAAATCTTGGATCAATTGATGCGGAAGAATTGATAATTCTTTTAATAATGGGTGAATAATTCTTTTATTAATTAAACCAATCAAACTCATTTCTACTTCTTTTGAAGATAATTGATTAAACCTTTTAGCAATCTCTCTTTGATCTGGTCCATTCACTAATACAACCTTGATTTCTACCTTCTTGTTATCTTGTAAAAGTTGGTTTGCTTTTCTGCTTAGCTGTAAAATAGTAGGTCCACTAATACCATATCTCGTAAAAAGAACATCTCCGACTTCTGTTTGCAGGGATACCCCATCATGTATTAGTTCAACCGTCCCAGGAAATTTAACACCATCTAATTGTTTTAAATGGGGACTTTCAAGTTCTAATTTGACAAGTGCAGGAAATGGTTGGTTAATGTGATGAGAAAGTGATTGAGCTAGTTGATAACCTAATCCATCACTACCACTTTTAGGCATTGCCATACCACCGGTTGCTAGAATGACTTTATCAGCACTTAAAACTTCACCATTCTCTAGAGAAAGGATAAATGACTCGTTTTTTCTTATTTGAGTTACCTTAGATTCATATTTTACGGGTATATGTAATCGATTGACTTCATAGATTAAAACATCTAAAATCGATGAGGCTTGTTCAGAAAGAGGATACGTTTTTCCTTCATTTTCTATTTTGGGTACAATACCAAGTTCTTCAAAAAACAATAATGTCTTTTGAGGATTCATTTGTTCAAACACAGGTTTCACAAAAAATGGATGGTTATAATGTATTTCTGTTGCATCAACATTCGTAAAATTACACCGTCCATTACCAGTAGCAAGTATTTTTTTTCCTAATTTATTATTTCTTTCTAAAATTAATACTTCAGATCCTTGTTTTTTACATTGAAGAGCGGCCATTAAACCACTAGCTCCTCCACCTATAACAATCACTTGACTCATCTTATCACCTTCTTATATTATAACATGTGTTAACATCCAAATCGAATAATCAAAAAATGGTATAATCATGATGAGGAGATAAACACTATGAAAACTATCATTGATCAACAGCATCAATTCTTTTTAACAGATGTGACGAAAAGTTATGCTTTTCGTAAAAAAAACCTAGAAAAACTTTATCAAATTATTATTGATAACGAAACCTTGATTGAAGATGCCTTAAAAAAGGATTTAAATAAATCTAGTTTTGAAGCATACACGACTGAGATTGGTTTTTGTCTTCACTCTATTAGAAAATCAATTAAAAGTCTTAAGAACTGGATGAAACCAAAGCGTGTTAAAACCCCCATCTATCAACTGAATACATCATCATATATCGTTTTAGAACCTAAAGGTACCATCTTAATTATCGGACCCTACAATTATCCTTTCCAACTCGTGGTAGAACCTTTAATTGGGGCTATGGCCAGTGGTAACACGATGATTATTAAGCCTTCAGAGTTTGCTAAAAACACAGAGAAAGTTTTAGTTGAATTACTTAATAATAACTTTGATTCTTCTTATATTCATGTATTTACAGGTGATCATCTTGTCACTTCAGAACTTCTTAAATACGCTTATGATCACATTTTTTTCACTGGAAGTACGCGTGTTGGTCAAATTGTATATGAAGCTGCTAGTAAGAATTTAGTACCTGTTACCTTAGAATTAGGTGGAAAAAGTCCAACAATCATTGATGAGACGGCTAATATTAAGGTTGCTGCTAGACGTATTGTTTTTGGTAAATTTATTAACGCTGGTCAAACGTGTATAGCACCAGATTATGTTTATGTACATAAAGATATTCATGATCATTTTGTTGATGAACTCAATAAAACGATTCAATTAATGTATTCACATTATGATGACTTTGGGCGTATTGTTAATGAACGACACTTTAATCGTTTATTGAATCTCATCGATACAAATAAAACCATAAATAAACCTATCCTTCGTAACAACGAAAGATTAATTAGTCCTACTGTTATGATTGATGTTACATGGGATGATGATGTTATGAAAGAAGAAATTTTTGGCCCAATCCTTCCCGTTTTAAGTTATGAACATCTTGATGATTTAATTCACCTTTTGAAGACAAAAGAAAAACCTTTAGCACTTTATATGTTTTCTAGTCATAAGAAAAACCAACAAAAAGTTTGGTCCTCACTCTCTTTTGGAGGTGGTGCCATCAATGACACATTGATGCATGTCAGTAACCCTTATCTACCTTTTGGCGGTATAGGATCAAGCGGTATTGGAAACTATCATGGTAAGTACTCATTTATATTATTCTCACATATGAAAGGATATATTAAACGTAGCACATGGTTAGATTTACCTATCACTTATCCTCCCTATTCAAAGAAAAAAGAAAAACTCGTCAGACGATTATTAAAATAA